>DVEB01000131.1 GCA_015295905.1 Synechococcales cyanobacterium M55_K2018_004 | reverse complement strand
TTAAAGTGTGATGACTTAAAGTCATCACGACGCACTGAAAATGGTTGAGGGATGCCGCTAAAATTCTAAGGTTATAGTGACGGTTTTCACCGTACTCCTCTGTGCAAACACCCTCTGTATCTGATCCCCCGTCTATTTAGGAAGGAAGTACCAGACCTATGACTCCAGAACTGAAACAGCAAATCGACAACATTGTGAATCAGCACAAGATTGTGGTTTTCATGAAGGGGAATAAGCTAATGCCCCAGTGCGGCTTCTCCAACAATGTGGTGCAGATTCTCAATGTATTGGGGGTTCCTTTTGAGACTGTTGATGTGCTAGCCGATCCTGAAATCCGTCAGGGAATTAAGGAGTACTCTAACTGGCCTACCATTCCTCAGGTTTATATCAACGGAGAATTTATTGGCGGGTCGGACATCATGGTTGAACTCTATCAGAAGGGCGAGCTTCAGCAAATGGTGGAAGTGGCACTGGCATCCTGAAAAAAAGACTCCCCAAAAAGAATTCTCAGACTTTTGCCGGCCTTTGGCCCGGTTTTACTGAGTGCGCTGCGAAACCCTCTCTGCCAGAGAGTTTCGCAGCGTTTATTGTTTTGAGCGCCCCTGTTTCTTTTGGTCACATTTTGAGGAATATTAAGAATAGTAAGGTTTTGCTACCTCTTTTTTGCTACCTCTTCAGAGTTGCGCCCCTGTTGCGGAGTCTTCCTCCCTCCTTAATCGCAGTCTGATATTAAGGGTTCGCTATTTAAGCATGTCCCCGTCGTAGGATGCGTTAGGCGGCAGCCGTAACACATCATGAGGGATTGTATTTTTATCCAAGTCCCTAAGCTTACAGTTGGAGGATGTGTGAGGCGCTAGCTGCAACGTATCCTGGAAATTTTATTTCCACCCAAGGCTCTAAGCTGACAGGAAGTCGTTGGAGGCTCGATTGTGATGTAACGTCTTGAGAGCAGTTTTTTGTTTGAGTCGCACCCAGCAAGTCACTTTCTAAATTCCTTAAAGAAATCAAAGTCTCTCAATTAAATTCTCGGCATTAATCAGACTTAAAATGTTTAGCGCAGCACACAATATGGCGCCCACTTCTGGTATACGCTGATGCTGAATTCAGTTCAAAACTATGGGCCGCGTTCACTTTAGCCGATTCTGGATCGGAGAACTGTGGCTAAGATGCGGAGGGCTGTGACTGTAGCCCCGAAGTGTTTGTAATCACAACCGACCGACATCAGGCGATCGCCCCAATCTCAAGCAAGGGGTTTCCCTGTCCGTTGGGTGTCCGGGCTGACAGCCAGACGCAAACCTGAAATTCGGAATCATCTTTGTTCTCTAAAAAGTCCTTGACAACACGCGAGGTTTCTCTGCGAGTTGTCACAGTTCTTGAGAATGTTGCAACCGTGTGATGACAATGCCTAAATCTGATTCAATGTCTGAACCTGAGCAGACTGAGAATGGCATCTCCAGCCCCCAAGAGACAACGCCTGCTGCTCAACTAGCTGTGACCTCAAGCGCTCCCTTGCCGCCGCAGCCCCCGTTGCCATCGGATGTGGCGATGCCACCTCAACACACCGAGGCGTTGCTGCACGGCCAGAAGCGGCTCTTGTCTCTGATTGACTCACTTCCCGGCATTGTGTTTACCGGAAGCAACGATCTCGACTGGTCGATGACCTACATGAGTAGGGGATGTCTGGCGATCACAGGCTATCACCCGCACGAATTGGTCGGCAGCGATCGCCCGCAAACTTACAATGACATTATCCATCCCGCTGATTTGCCGGGTGTTTTGGCCGAGATTGCAGCGGCGATCGCCCAGCACCAACCCTACGTCACGGAGTACCGCATCCGCACCAAAACCGGAGAAGAAAAGTGGCTGTGGGAAAAGGGCTATGGTGTGTTTGATGCGGAAGGCAGAATTCTCGGCATCGAAGGCTTTATCACAGATATTACTAGCCTCAAGTTGTCGGAACAGGCGCTCCGCGAGAGCGAAGCCCGCTTTCGGACGCTCTACGAAAACGCTGCCGTCGGGGTTGGGGTGACCACCATTCAGGGAGACATTGTCCACGTCAATTCGGCTTTGCAGGCCATGTTGGGATACACCCTGGAGGAATTCACGGCCAAGAATTTTGTGGACTTTACTCACCCCGACGACCGCGCGGAAGACGTTGCTCTCTTTCAAGACTTGGTGGCAGGGCGGCGGAATTCTTACACGTTGGAGAAACGCTACATCCGCCAGGATGGCGAGGTTGTTTGGGCACGGCTGAGTGTGTCTGTGGTGCGCAACGACCAAGGGGAGTCCCTGTTTTCCCTGGCCTTGGTGGAGGATATTACCGAACGCAAGCAGACCGAAGCCGCCCTGCTGGAGAGCGAAGCACTCACCCAGGACCTGTTGCGTGCCCTGCCCGATATGCTGTTCTTGATTGGGGAGGATGGCACCTACCGATACATCCAGGCGGAACAGCAGGACGACTTGGTCTTGCCCTTGGAACAGTTATTGGGTCAGCGGATAGAGGACGTTTTGCCCGCAGACGTTTATGTGCTGATGCGCGATCGCATGGCACAGGCACTCCAGGGGGAAGTGCAACCCTTCGTCTACGAGCTACAGGTTGCCAAGGGACTGCAATACTTTGAGTCTAGAATTAGCTTCTCCAAAGGGCTGGGCTATGTGGTGATGGCCCGCAATGTAACCGAGCGGCGGCTAGCGGAACAAGCCCTGCAAGAGAAGGAAGCGTTTCTACGGCTGATCCTCGACAACATCCCGCAGTACATTTTCTGGAAAGATCGGGACTTGGTTTACCGAGGAGCGAACCAGATCTTCGCTGAATCAGCCGGTTATTCTAGCCCTGCTGACATCCTGGGTAAGAATGATGTGGAGCTTTGGGGAGAAGAGCAGGCTAGAGTGTTTCAGGCGCGCGATCGCCAGGTCATGGAAGAAGACACACCTCAACTACACCTGATCCGCTGCAAAACCCTAGCGGATGGTCAGGTGATCTGGCAGGATGTCAGCAAAGTTCCCATCCATGATGCCCAGGGCAATGTGATTGGGGTGCTGGGCACCTGCGAAAACATTACCGACCGGCGGCGAGCGGAGGAGGCTCTGGCCAAGCGAGAACAATACCTAGCGGCACTGGTAGAGGTGCAACAACAGTTGCTGGCCTACCAACCCGATGCCGACACCTATGGGCAGGTGTTAGAGCGTCTGGGGAATATGGCAGCAGCCTGCCGAGTGACTGCCTTTGAGTACCACAGTGATGCTGACCATCCTGGCCATTGTGTGCAGGTGGCTCAGTGGACAGCCAGTTTACCGACTGCCTTCCCTCCAGCCAGCCCTGACTTGGCGGACGGTTTTTGCCATCCCCTGCACCACCATGCCTTATTTCCCCGCTGGTTGGCAGCCTTTGCTCAACACTGCCCGATTGTCAGTTCTGCTCAGGATCTGCCCGCCGATGAGCAACAGGCACTGTCAGAACAGGGGATGACGGCTCTGTTGGCCTTGCCATTGCTGATAAAAGGCCATCTGGCAGGCTTTTTAATGTTTGAAAATTACCACCAGAATCGCGTCTGGGAGCCTTCAGAGGTGGATCTTTTGCGAGCTGCAACTGCTGCCCTATCGCTGGCCTTTGAACGACACCAAGCCGAGGTTGAATTGCGCCGCAGCGAAGTGCGCTACCGACTGTTGGCAGAACACTCCACCGATCTGATCTCGTGGCATAGGTTAGATGGGACTTATCGCTATGCGTCGCCGGCCTGTCGTTCGTTGCTGGGATATGAACCGCAGGACTTGATCGGGCGCTCCTGCTACGAGCTGTTTCACCCGGATGACCTGGATCTGATCCAACAATCACACCAGATGGCGATCGCCTTTCCTGATCAGGATGTTGCTCCCTTTAGCTATCGCATCCGCCACAAAGACGGTCACTACATCTGGTTTGAGACCACCGGCAAATCGATTCTTGATGCAAACAGTGGTCAGGTCAAGGAAATTGTGGCCATCTCGCGCGATGTCACCAAGCGCAAACAGGCCGAACTGCTGCTGGCCGGACAGAAGCGCGTCCTGGAGATGATCGCCACCAATGCCGACCTGACGGAGACCCTCAATGTCCTGATCAAGACCATTGAATCCCTAGCAGAAGGGGTGATTGGCTCTGTTTTGCTGCTGGATGCCGACGGCGTACACGTTCGGCATGGGGCTGCCCCCAGTCTGCCAGCAGACTACGTGCAAGCCGTGGATGGAGCAGCAATCGGCCCGCAGGCAGGTTCTTGTGGGAGTGCCATGTACTACAAGACGGCTGTCATTGTTGCCGATATTGCGTCCGATCCCCTCTGGGAGAACTATCGCGACCTGGCCCTCCGCTATGGGTTGCGTGCCTGCTGGTCGATGCCGATTTGCTCTTCCCAGGGAACGGTGTTAGGGAGCTTTGGTTTGTATTATCACGAGACACGCACACCTACAGATCGTGAGTGGCAGCTCATTGAAACTGCGACTCAGATGGCGGGCATCGCCATCGAGCGCTATTTAGCAGCGATGGCATTACAGGAGGCTGAAGCAAAATACCGCAGCATCTTTGAGAATTCAGTGGAAGGTATCTTCCAGAGTACGCTCGAAGGACGGTACTCCATCGTCAATTCAATGCTGGCCCGCATTTATGGCTACGACTCTCCAGACGAACTGCTCTCGACCTTGACCGATATTTCAACGCAGCTATACGTTAATCCAGAGCGGCGCCAGGAGTTTGTCCGCCTGATGCAGAAGCAAAGTGCAGTTTGGGGGTTTGAGTCGCAGGTCTATCGCAAAGATGGCACGAAGATCTGGATCTCAGAATGTGCCAGAGCACTATACAACGCGCAGGGCGACCTGATTGGTTATGAGGGCACGGTTGTGGACATTACCCAGCGGAAGCAGACTGAGGCAGAACTGCTGAAGCGCGATGATCTGTTACAGAGCGTGGCCGAGGCCACCAGTGGCCTGTTAACCCTGCCAGATTTAGATGGGGCGATCGCAGAAGCACTCGCCCTGCTGGGACAGGCCGCTAAGGTCGATCGAGCCTACATCTTTGAAAACCACCCCCATCCAGTCACAGGCGAACCCTGCATGAGTATGCGCTATGAGTGGGTGCAGCAGGGGGTCCAGCCCGCCATCACCCAAACACACTGGCAAAACCAGTCCTACCAGGCCTTTGGCTTGAACCGCTGGTATGAGGCGTTTCAGAAGGGAGAGGCCATCAGGGGGGCGATCGCCTGCTTTTCCCAACAGGAGCAACTCTGGATGCAGCAGGGCAATAGTCAATCGGTGCTGATTGTTCCCATTTTTGTTGAGGATGCTCTGTGGGGGTTCATTGGCTTTGACGACTGTCAGCAGCAGCGGGTCTGGTCTGCCAGTGAAGAGTCAATTTTGGTGGCGATCGCTGCCAGCATTGGAGGAGCCATCAAGCGCCAACAGACCGAGGAGCGCATGCGCTACCAGGCATTTCACGACACGCTGACGGGGCTGCCCAACCGCATGATGTTTGACAATCGCTTAGCCCTAGCCTTGGCCCATGCCCGTCGTGCTGGTGAGCTATTGGCAGTAATGTTTCTGGATCTCGATCGCTTCAAGACGATCAACGACACCCTAGGCCATGCCATTGGTGATGAACTGTTGCAGCAGGCGACCCAACGCCTCACCCGCAGTTTGCGGGAGGAAGACACGATCGCCCGTTGGGGTGGTGATGAGTTTACTGTACTGCTGCCCGGACTAAGCGACCCCGATGATGCTGCCCGCATTGCTCAACGCATCTCAGAAGCCATGCGTCCCTGCTTTTTTCTGGATGAGCAGGAACTCCATATCTCCTGTAGCATTGGTATCGCCATTTACCCCTACAACGGCAGAGATGCAGACACCCTGTTGAAAAATGCCGATGCTGCGCTCTACCGAGCCAAGGAACAGGGCCGCAACAATTTTCAGTTCTACACGGCTTCCATCAACTCTAGAGCATCAGAGCGGCTCACACTTGACAGTAGCCTCCACTATGCCCTAGAGCGCAACGAATTCGTGGTGTACTACCAACCCCAGGTCAATATTTTGAACGGCGAGATCACCCAGATGGAAGTGCTGCTCCGGTGGGAACATCCCCAGCTTGGCCTAATTTCTCCCCAAACCTTCATTACCTTGGCAGAGGAGAATGGCATGATCTTCCCGATCGGCGAGTGGGTGTTGCGGGCGGCCTGCACACAGTATCAGCAATGGCATGCTGCCGGAGTTGCGCCCCAACGCATAGCAGTTAACCTATCAGCACGACAATTTCAGCAACCACAGTTAGTCAGCAAGATTTCACAGATCCTAAAGGAAACTGGTCTGCCACCCCACTGCTTAGAGCTAGAAATCACAGAGACTGCTGCCATGCGTGATGTGGAGTTCAGTATCGAAATGCTGCATGACCTGAAGGCAATGGGCGTGCGGATCTCGATGGACGACTTTGGCACGGGCTATTCCTCCCTCAACTACCTAAAGCGCTTTCCGTTGCATGCCCTCAAGATCGATCGTTCCTTTGTGCAAGATCTGACCTTCGATTCCCATGACGAAGCTATCATCAGTGCCATCATTACCCTAGGGCACGGCCTCAACCTGAATGTCATTGCTGAGGGGGTGGAAACCCTAGACCAGATGGCAAAGCTGCAATCCTTGCAATGCCAGGAGATGCAGGGCTATTTGTTCAGTCCACCACTCCCCGTAGAGGTAGCCACACAGTTCCTGACGAAAAACCTAGTTCCCTGTCACTGGCTGTTGCAGGAGGAAGCCACTGTAAACACTGAGAAACGTGGATTCAGTTGACTAAGTTGACTAGTATGTCAGCATTTCAGTCAGCATTTCACCACAGAGACACGGAGACCACGGAGTAAGTCCCTCTGCGCCCTCTGTGCCTCAGTGGTACCTTCTCAGGTCTTCAGCATTTCACCCCAGAGACACGGAGAGCACAGAGCAAGTCTCTCTGTGCCCTCTGTGCCTCAGTGGTTCCTTCTCAGGTGAGATAGTCTCAGCATTTCACCCCAGAGACACGGAGACCACGGAGTAAGTCCCTCTGCGCCCTCTGTGCCTCAGTGGTACCTTCTCAGGTCTTCAGCATTTCACCCCAGAGACACGGAGAGCACAGAGCAAGTCTCTCTGTGCCCTCTGTGCCTCAGTGGT
>DVEB01000006.1 GCA_015295905.1 Synechococcales cyanobacterium M55_K2018_004 | reverse complement strand
GGCGCGGTGCCCCAAAACCCTCTTAACCCGAACTGACGTTAAAAAAAAGGGAATGGCGATCGCCATTCCCCTAACCAATCGTCTAGATCAATAAGCAATGAACTCGTGAAGTCTCAGAGGCGAGCATTCACCGATTGCTCAATCGCGCTTAGGCCGATTGCTCAGCGTCCTCCTCTGCCTTTCTGCGACGCATTGCAACGGCAGCCAGCCCCATCAGACCAGGTAGCATGGCGGGTGTAGGAATCTCACCCATGACAAAGCCGCTTCTACTGCAACCCCCCTCAGGACAGGTTGTGGAATTGACGGTGAGGGACTGGAGGTGAGCGCCAACCTGACCTGAACCGAGCAAAGAATCTCTGCTTTCACTATAGCGAGCTGCTGTGAAGTCAGTGAGTTGCAATGCTCCCAGCGAGGCATCGCTTAAGGTCATGCGGAAGACAAGGTTAACTGCATTGGTGACATCGGGTGTGCGCTCATTAGGTCGCCCACCTGGCACAGCCTTACGAACACCAAAATCGAAATCAGCACCACCCGACCCTTGTGCATTATTTGCAGGGGAGAAGACTCCCCAAGTATTGCCTGTATCACTAACGGGGCTAAAGTTCGAAAAGGTGACAAAGTTGCGAATGCGATCGCTTAGGTTGAAGTAAAACTCATCTAACCTAATATTTGGATGCGCAGGAGAATCGATATCAACTGTCCATAACGCCTGGTTATCAGCAAGGCCTGCATCTGCTCCTGTTTGGATGGTGAGCGTCAGACGTAATTGGTCAGGATTGCCAGAACGAGGATCACCTGTCAGCGTACGTCTGATAGTGAAGGCTTCAACGGAATGAGGAGTGAGCATTAAACCTGCGGCAATCGCCCCAAGTAAAGCAGTTCCTCTTAAGACACGATTTATCATGGTTCTCAACTGGTAAAAGTGTAGTCATTTTGCAATCAACACAGTGTGAAATACATCGAAGATAATGAAGCATCCCACAACCTATTGTTGATAAGGTTTGTGTTGAAGGAGATCAGAAAGTCGAATAACGGACTTTCATCATTTGGTAGATGACCACATCTGAAGAACCTGATGGTTTACTTTCAATGATTACAGGTTCAAAACTGAAAAGTTCAATGCTGATCAGAGGTGTCTGAAAACAGAATTGAGTCCCCCCAAAACCCTTGCCTCGAAGACAATGCTAACTGCTCAGCAGTTTATTTGAATTTCATGCAAGAAGGTTCTAGGTTATTAGACTTCATGTTAGTCAATTAAGTCTATACTCTTAGTTCAGAATCTAACTAATCGGCTATTAATTTGACAACATGATAGCATATGGAATCAAGAAAAGTTTCATAGAATTAGGAAAACATAGTGTATTTGTCAGATAGAAACAAGAAAGGGCAGAGGTATCATGCTACTTTTTTCATCTCACCTACAGGATGAATTTGAGAAAATTTTTTACATAAAGCCGGATAAGTTTCAGGCACTAGACTTTATTTCATCTTTTACGATTGCCATCAATACATAATAATAAATTGTGAACAGGATGCCAACGAAGATCTGTCCTCCCCAGAAGCCATGCCAAAAATCAAACCACCACTTTCCCCAATAGACGTTGGCAATAGTGACGAGCATGATGCGGGGGATGTTAAAGATCATGGCAAGGATGAAGCCAGAGGCAATGAGCAGGAGAGTCTGCGATCGCGTCAGTCTGAACAAAAAACCCAACAGCAGTCCTGCGGCGCTCATCGTCACCGCCATATCTAGGCCATTACAGCCCCAACCCACTTCAACCGTTCCATCGGGCAAGGAAATAAACCGACCATTGGCCGTGGCCTCTTGCCCGATTAAGTTCAGGCCCATTGTGCCTAACTGGGCCATCAGGTTTTCCAGCGAATTGGGTGGCACAAAAAACTCCCAGATATTGCGGGAAATAATGCCCAGACGGGGGTAGACCGACATCCCCAGCAAAAAAGCGGGGAAGAAGAAGTGACGAAAGAACGATAGCCCCCAAGTGCTAATGGCGATGCCGATCAGGGTTGCCAGCCACACCAGAGATTGAGACCAGAGGGCAAACCGAAAGAAAGGGAACAACACGACACAAACCACGATCAAGATGTGTCCCAGCATTTGGTCTTCCTCGGAAGCCTGGAGCTTCAGCAATCGTTTGCGTCTGAACCAGAACTCACTGAGGCCCAAGGCCAACATCGACGCAATCAGGAACCAACTGGAAGCCCCCTTCAAGGCGCGTTGGGCTAAGAAGCCAAACCAGAAGGGGAAATAGGCCAATCCAACCAACAGGCCACACAAAACGATGCGGCCATGCGTAGTACGAACGGCAGTTTGAAACCAGGTCACGATTGCTTGTTGGAGTTGCGCGAGCCACTGCATAGAAACGTCTACTTGCAAAAAGGGGCCTGTGGGGACGGGCGAGTGTGCTGACACTGCATCCATAACGCCATGGCTGGATGTCAAGACTCGCCCCTACGGGTCGTTGCTTGGCGAGGGAGCTGCGGAGAAATTGGCGAAGGAGTTACGTGCGCCAGCCACCCCTAACGACGCTTGAGGCCAAGCCGTCCCAGACTGATCAACCCCATGCCAACAACGACAAGGTTGCCAATGCTAGAAAACCCGACCCGGGTAATCCCAAGACGGGCATTTTGCTTCAACGTCTCCGCTTGGGCAGTCAACTGCTGGCTGGCCTGGGTGAGCTGTTCCGGGGTCACGTTTTCAGGCAAACTACCAGGATTTGCCTGCGCCTGCTGGATCCGGGTTTGTAGTTGCGATGCTTGGTTGCTAATCGTTTGGATGGCTTGCTGTTGCAGCACCAAACTGTCTCGAATCACCAGCAGCGAAGAAACCAAGAAAAACACCCCAACCGCCAGCATGACCAGGGAGAACTGTCGCAACATGCGGCGGTTCTCGAACATGCCATACATCATCAGGGCAGAGCCAAACAATAAGACAATGCTGCGATCGCCCACTTGTTGCAAGAAATTGACCCGCCATTCCAACGCCATTGGGTTGGGAGGGACTGCGAGCGCCAGAATATCAATGAAAAAACCAGCCAAACAAACCAGGCCAACAATGCGGCACAGGTTTTTGGGGACGGTTGGGGAGGTAAAGTTTTGAACCGTATTAACAGCCATAGTGGTAGATCCTGTAAGGATTTTAGGTGGGGTCCGTCACACTTTTCAGGGCGGCCCTCATCACTTCGGGAGGGTTTCAGTAGATCTACGGGACTTTTATCGTGAGTTCACGAAAACTTCGTAAACCGCGGATCATGACTCAGGCTGTTCACCCTACGGGAAGCAGGCTGTGCCCCCAATTCCCCTCTCATACGAAATCCGTCTATAAAGTAGCGGTTTGTTGTGGTGTGAACCGACTCAATAACCGACGGAATCGGTATCAATCGTGGGAGGGGGACTTTGAATCCTCTAGCCGTGCTCCTCTGCTCCCACGGTGGAGAGTAGAGGCTAGGGGATGAGGGGAGAACACGAGTACATCTCCTTGCAAAAACCCTCGCAAAAAAAGGGGGGTCAATGGTGCCCCTGCGGAGCGATCGCTCCCCAACACCCTTCACCCCACTCCCACAACAGTCAAGCTGTGCAAGAGAGTTTGATTTTCTGGCTGGTTGAGTTGCTCAGAGGGCCGATGGAGGAGGGCGATCGCGGCATGAGCCAGACCAGCACTCCTCCATCAACCCAACAACCCGCTTTAGGCTTCAGCCTCAGCCTCTTCCTTGCGCTTGCGCAGTGCCATTGCGCCCAGAGCAGCCAGACCTGGCAGCAGAGCAGGCGTGGGGATTGCCTCAGCGGAGATAGAGTATGAGCGTCGTTGATTGACATTAGCAAGACGCAGCTGAGCGGTGAGCAGCCCCTCACTCAAAATGCTACCTGCGCTATTGGTGAAGACGCCAACCAGTTCCACATCAACAGGGCGAAAACCACGGCTGACAGAACCAACGGTTACAGTTGCGCGCGTGAGATCAAAGAACAGGTCAGGGGCAATTGAAAGGAAATCATCAACAAAGCCAGAGACCCCCCCCACGAAGGTCAGATCCTTGATGAAACCAGTGCTACCAATGTAGGGAGCAAATCCACCCGTTCCACCTGTGACTTGAATCTGCCCGACGTCACCCGTTGGAGAGAAATCAAGCTTCGTAACATTTGGAGCGGGACCTGTTAGGCCAGTTCCCACAACAAGAACGCCAAAGCCAGGGCGGTTAGAAATGTCAATGGTATCCCCAGCTCTAATTACAGCAGCTTGTGCATGGGTTGCAGAGGCGATCGCACCTGCGGCCACTACAGCAGCAACTGCTGCCATCTTTACAGCGAAAGGTTTGAAATTCATAGCTAAAAACCTACCTCAGTGTACGTTTGTTGAACTTTGACAGCGTTCGCAAACTTCGGTAGGCTACCGACATTCAGCAAGCAAGATGCTTTGCTGAATGAGTATTGTTCGTTTGACACAGTTCGTCAATCACACACTCCCCAAACGTGCTGTCCAAGTTAGGACGCATGAATGTGAATGAAGGAGTCTTTCGTCCGGTAGCCTTGGTAGATCACCCCGGACGAGGACGATGCGAGTCCCAACAATGGAAGAGAGCGATCTGTTCAAATCCCCTGATGGCGTAGAACCATTCTCAAAAAGAAGCAGCGAACGGAACAGATGCTCTGGTAGACACGCCTGTTAGCGTCGCGTATACGCTTCACTGCACTCATTCTGACTCATGGAATCAATAGTTTCCAGAAACAGAGGGTGAGTTTATCGTATTTTTACAGGACAAGTCATGCGACTTTACAAGGAGTTTCTACAGTACTTCCGCGAAACTACCCGGATAACCTGACATAAAAAATATGGCGCTACAATATGGCGCTACGCGCTCATGATGTAAAACGCTTCGGCATTGCTGATTGAACCAATAATTGTTTGAGTGAAGGACGCACGGAGTGCGTCCCTCACTCGAAAAATCATATTTGGATTCAGCAATGCTCATGCAACCACTAGGTTCCCCTAGCCCTGGGGGGCTGCCGCCTCAGGTTGGACGTGATGACGAGCCAACCATGCCTCCAGGGGGCTGCGGGGATCGGTGATGCTGGGGGGGGTGACGAGTCGCCAGGCCACTTGGGCTGCCCCTGGGTCTGCCTTAAAGGCTTCTCGTCGGTTTAGGTACAGGTTCAAGCTTTCGCTGGCAACTTGGAGTTGTTGTTGCATGTCGGTATAGCGTCGGGCGATCGCTGCCCACTGGTCCACCTGTTGGTTGAGGTGGGCTTGGATGGTGGCGATCGTTTGTTGCCGCACTTGGAAGGTCTGGAGGAGGGTGGCTGTGTCAAACCATTGCTGCAGGGTGGCTGCATCCACAGTGGACTCAAACACAGGGTGAACGGGGGGGCGATCGCCCGCAAACTGTTGTGCCAACACCACCTGTCCCCGTTGCCGCAACTGAGCCAACACCTGTTGGTGTGCGGCATAGAGAGATTTGAGGGTTTCCTGGCTCACATGGGGGCTGCGGAACTGCTCGGCAATTCCCTTTTCAATGGTCTGAAATTGCTGAAATAGCGCTTGATACTGGGGGTCGCGCTGGAGGAGTGACTGGGCGATCGCCTCGTTTGGTTTCAAGGCGAGCCGTTCTTGCAACAGGTGAAACTGGCTGCGGGTTTTGTCTAACTCCACCCGCGTGGCCGCTTCTTGGCGGGAGAGTTCTGTTGTGTAGAGGCGCAGTTGCTTGCCGTAGACCTCTAGGTTATTGATGTCGTAGCGTGCCCGAAAAGCAGCCAAGTCGGTCCGTAGGGTTTGCACTTTCTGCTGGATGCGGGGGATCTGCGTCTCGACAAACTCCAGCCCCAGACAGGTCTGCGTTTGGCACTGCTGGCCTTCCTGCACATACGCTTGCATCACTTGCTCGGTCACCTGTTGCACTCGCTGGCGATCGCTGTCCCAATAGCGCACTGTCAGCACCCCCGACTTTGTAGCGGGTGTAATTTCCAGATTGCGGCGCAGGGTGGCAAAGTCAATCTCCATGCCCTGTGCCCGCAGCCGTGCCAGCACGGGTTCCAGGAAACGCGGGCTTTTCAGCAGCTTGGCCTGGGTCTCGCTGTCTACTGTAGGCACGGCCACTGGCTGGTTCACATCCTCCACTTGGGGAGCCGGGATCGTCGTTGTGGCGCGGCTGAGGGGACTGACCGCAATCTCAAAATTGCCCTCATATTGGGCCGGCGGCACCAGCAGCTTGGCCGCGCTGGCAGTAGTGGCGGCGATCGCCACCCCCGCCATAATCATTCCCGGCTGCCGGATATCTGCCAGCCACCGCTGTACTGTGGAGGTCTGCGCCTGAGCCACCACATCCGGCAATGGCTCCCAGCCTTCCGACTGAGGTTTGGCCGGCGGCCAACCGACCAGATCTCCCAGCGGAGGCAGCCAGGATGAGTCAGTCGCATTTAATTTCATGGTGTTCCCTCCTGTCCAACGTCTACTCCATCATTCCTATTCCCGACTCGCCTTCTCTCCAACTGAGCCAACCAATTCCTCGGCGACTTCATGGGGCACCTTGCCGTTGCGCTTGCGGCGGTCTTCAATCTCCAGAGTTTGGCGATCGTAGCTCTTTGTCGCCAACACAGGTTCGCGGGAGCCGTTGGCAGCGATGCCCAACACGGTTGCCCCCGACACGCCCAACTGCTCCAGCGCTTCCTCAAGCTGTGCGGCTCGTAGTTTACCGAGTCCCACCACCAACACCATGCCCTCGGTTTGGGGAGTTAGCAGGTAAGCATCGGCAAATCCCAACAGGGGAGGGGTGTCGTAGATAATCAAGTCGAAATATTTCTGCACCTGTGCCATAAAGCTCTGCATCCGCTGGGAGGCCAGGAAGCGGGTGGCATCAGGAGGGGCAGCACCGGCAGTGAGCACGTAGAGGTTGCGTTCTAGGGAAGACTGGTGCAGAGCGGCCTTCAGCCCCACCCTAGCAGAAATAACATCGGTGAGTCCTTGGTCGTTTGGCACCCCTAGGTATTGGTGCAGACGGGGATAGCGCAAGTCCGCATCCACCAGCAGGACTCGCTGCCCCATGGCCGCTGCCGCCTGGGCCAGACCAATCGAGACAACGGACTTGCCATCTGTTGAGGCGGGTGAACTGATGACGAGGGAGCGGGCAGGGTTATCAGGACTGAGCAGGCGAATGTTGGTGTAGAGCGATCGAAAGGCTTCAAAGAAGGGGATTGCCCGATAGATTGTGTTATTCCCCACGGAAACAATTTCTGCTTCGGTTACACTCTGGAGCCAGACTGCCGCCTCCTCAGCGGGACGGTTGAGTTGCTCTTGGAAGGGGATGGCTCCCAGCAACGGTAGCTTGGCGATGCGTTTGATGTCGCGGGAGGAGTGCAGGACATCACTCATGCGTTCTAGCCAGATGGCTGTCCCCAGCCCCAGCAACAGGCCCAACACCAGCCCCAACAAGACTTGGTTTTGCACACTGGTCATGGAAGGTGTAGGTAGGGTGGCCGGGGTGATCAATTCCCAGGGAATTTCGCGCTGGGCTGAGTCAATCCGCAGGGCTTCGCGCTTAGCCAGGAATTGGTTGAGGTTTTCTGTGGCGATCTCCAGTTCGCGCTGGATGTCGGTATACTCGCGGGCAATACCCGATAGGGTTTTGACGTTGCCGTTCAGGTTGCGAATGGTCTGCTTCAGGGCGCGATCGCGCGCTTCCAGTTCATTGATCTGGCTTTGAATTTGGGCCTCAACGCGTCCTCCTTCCCGTGCCAGAATCCCCAGCAAATTTTGCCGTAGCTCTCGCAGCGTTTGAATTTCAGGGGTTGTGTCTAAAAAAATGGTGGAGGCTTCTGCCAGTTGAGTATCCACTTTAAGGAGTTCCCCCAGCACACTCTGGAACCGGGGAGCGTCCTTAAGGGCAGAGGAGGCTGCATCTTCCTGGCTGCGTGAAGCAAGCTGTCGCCGCAGGTCTGCGTAGACTGTCCGCAGTTGCTTCAGTTGCACCTCATTTTCAAGTTGGGCCTGCGTGAAGGCAGAAATTTGTCCAGTCAGTTGCTGCCCCCGCGATTCTGGGTCAACCAAGTCGTTACGCAGGCGCAACTGTTGCAGATTAGCCTGCAAATCTTCCACATTCTTTTGCAGAATGGGCAGTTGTTGTTCCACAAATTCAATGCCGCGCTTGATATCGGCCTGCCGTGACTGCAAACTGTAGTCCAAAAATGCTTGCGACACCGCCCCTAAAATGGTTTGAACCTGCTCTGGGTCTTCTCCCTGGTAGGAGAGTTGCAGCACGTTACTGTCCTTGCCGCTAGGCTGGAGCTTGAGGTTTCGCGCTATATCTCCATAGGTCAGGTCAGGGTAGCGCGTCTTCAGCTTGTCCACGGCAATTTGAATCACCCGGGGACTGGTCAGCACGCGCAGGATGGTGTTGTCGATCACCACGCGAGGCACAGGCGCCTGCGAAGTCAGGGTTTCTGGGACAGACGAGACCAATCGACTCTCTGCCGTGAAGGGCTGGGTCAAAATCTCGGCCTGCGACTGAAACACTGGCGTGTCAATCATCGCCCGCACAAAGGCACCCCCTGTAACTAGGGCTGTGATCCCAGCAATCAGCAGGGCTCTGCGCCGCAGTGCCGAAAACATTTGTGGTAAGTTCAACCCCCCTTCGGCTGACTCGTAGGTATATGGCTCGCTTGGGAGGGCGAGAGTCTGGGGTTGGGGCATAGCTCCAGTCTTCATGGGCAGTGTGGGGGAGATAAGGGACTGGCTTCCTGGTTACTTCTTACGGCGATCGCCCGCTGCATCGGGAAAATGCCAGTCAAGAAACTGTGCCTGTTCACTAGGAAGCGTTGGATTCACTGGTCGTGACAGTTACATTGCATTCATCGGTCTGTTTTCAGGTAGGTGAATGAGATGCGGTGCAAAGACGCTGGCCAGAGTGATCTGGTCAAATTCGTGTGACTAAGATTCACCCTAAGCGTTCCAACGGGCTAACGTGATCGGGTGGGCGATATCCCTGAGGTTTCTGTCTAGGTAAATCTGTCTAATCAAACAAGTTAAAGATCCGGAAAGGTAAGTTGAGGATGGACAGGATGCCGCTGACTGGCCGCAGGAGGTTGCCTAGCGCATCGCCAGCACTGGCAATGTCCGACCGTCCCACCACAATCACATCGTTGTTATAGAGGGTGGGATTGTTAGCGTCGTTGACATTCTGGGCAAAGTCCACCTCGATGCGCCGCTGGGTGACAGTGCCATTAGGGTTAACGCGGATCAACCGCACCGAGCTACGCCGTGCCCGGGTATTAAACCCACCAGCAGCAAGAATGGCCTGGTTCATGGGTACGTTGGGAGGCAGTTCGATCGCACCTGGACGATTCACTTCTCCCACCACATTGACGCGGATCACACTGGGGGAGAAACTGGCAGCGGCAATTTGGGCACTCTCCTCTGGGGTCATTTCCGTTGCTGTTGGAATCAGGATCGTATCGCCCTCCTGCAAGATCACGTCCTGTCGCAAATCACCTTTTTGCAGCAGATCCCACAGGTTTGCCTGCAAAATTTGTTCGGTGCCAGAGCGGGTTAGCCGCCGCACTTGGATCCGTCGAATATCGGCCATTGGCTTAATTCCCCCTGCCATCTGGATGGCACGGGTCACCGTCGGCACATTATTGGAGCTACCAGCGCTACCGCCAGGCACCCCCGCCTCGCCTGTGCGAGCCGTGCCCCCAGACACGGTGTAGGGGCCAGGACGGAAGACTTCTCCTGCCACTGCCACATTGACCGGTTGGTTGACTGTTGCCGCAAAGCTGGCTGCTGCAATTTGGGGGGCTTCTGCCAGGTCAATCCGCTCTGCCGTGGGAATGAAGACCGTATCACCATCCCGCAGACTCACGTCGTTGCGCAGGTCGCCATTCTGAATCAGCGCCCACAGATCCACGTTGATCACCTGGGTGCGGTTACCCACTAGACGGCGGATCTGGGCGCGCCGCAGGTCTGCTGCCTGGGTCACACCGCCAGCCGTTTGCAGCAGTCGAGTCACGGTTGGGAACTGGGACCCTTGCAGGGTGAGGCTGTAGGAACCCGGGCGGGTGATTTCCCCCGCAATCCCAACCTGGAGTGGACGCGCCGCCAGCAGCGTGACGGTAACGATGGGACGGCGGAGAAAACGACTATAGGCGGCTGAAATGGCGGCCTCGGCCTGCTCAAGGGTGAGGTTTTGCACCGCAATACTGCCCACCATGGGCAGGTTGAGGGTGCCGTTCACCAGCACTTCGCGCTCTCCACTGTAGCCGGGCACACGGAAGACATCGACGTGGATGCGATCGCCCGCTCCCAAGGTATAGGTTGTTGGCACGGCGGCAGGCAGCGGACTGGTCGGCTGTGCTCCAGGCAGGCGCCTAGGCGCAGTGAGTAGGGGGATCTGCTGACTGGGCAAAGGAGTCGGAGGGGATGCAGCAGGAGAGTCAGCAGTCGGTTGGATGAGTTGCGCCAGAGTTGGAGCAGTGGGGGCGATCGCCATCAGCACCGCCAAAGAGATCGGGGCAAGGGGACGAGTTGCGTAGGGTAGCATGACGACTGATTTCGGGGGAACTTGACTTCAGAAGAACTGAACTGCGGGAGAACTGAATTTCGGGAGAACTGAATTTCTGGAAAACTACGAAAGCACCACGGTCGAGATGCCTAAGCCAAGGCAAAAATTGACATGAAGATACGTGAAGATACGGCCCTGATTTCCTACACAGGTCTTCTAGGGAGAGGCCGTCTCCTCCGGGGTATTTCATCAAAACTTCGGGCGCTGCCTTCCTCTATGAAGCCTTGATTAAGATCTCGTCGGGAAATCCCCATTCCAGGGTGCGATCGCTAGTGCGAGAGCGATCGCCAGTGTCGCCGCAATCCTGCGGGACGTTGCTTAATCCAAATATGATGGTTTGAGTGAGGGGGGCACAGAGTGCGGTCCTCACTCAAACCATCATTGGTTAAATCAGCAAGGCCTCCTGCGGAACAGCCAAGACCTCTAGCCTGAAGTGCTTACCCTCTTCGCCCGAAAACCGCCGTAGTTCTTCTTGAGTAGGCTGTCCTCAGGCAGTCTGAACGTGAATTTGGTATACACTGCCACCCTCAATTTTTCATGTGCGGTGTCGCCAAACCCGCTTAACCCGAACTGACGTGACTACCAGCGCTGCCCTGGCAAGAACCAACACATTCTGTTTCTCAGGAGTCTTTTCTGTTGCTCAGGAACCTTGCAGGGCAAAGGCGGCCGCCCAGAAGCAATGACTTGAGGGAGGGTGGGGCCGGCGTCGCTCCCCAAGCTGAGGGTCTGGAGGATGGAGGACAGCATCCCTAGGATTGAATTCTGTAAAAAGATCGAAACTCCGCTCGGAATAGTGGGCTTTATGGCATGATAGTCGAGAGAACTCAATTTTGTTGTTTAAGCTACAGGTATTCGCATCATGGCACTTCGTTTAGGTGACGTTGTTCCCGATTTCACACAAGCATCTAGCCAAGGCACGATTAACTTCTATGAGTGGGCGGGCGATAGTTGGGTCGTGCTCTTCTCGCACCCCAAAGACTATACCCCCGTCTGCACGACTGAACTGGGTCGCGTTGCAAATCTGAAACCTGAGTTTGACAAGCGCAACGTCAAAGTGATTGCACTCAGCGTCGATGATGTCGATTCCCACCTCGGTTGGATTAAGGACATTGAGGAGACCCAGAACGCTCAGCTAAACTATCCCATCCTGGCAGACCCCGATCGCAAGGTCTCTAACCTATACGACATGATTCACCCTAACGCCAATGACACCCTCACTGTGCGTTCGGTGTTCATCATTGACCCCCAAAAGAGGCTGCGCCTAACGCTGACCTACCCCGCCAGCACCGGACGCAACTTTGACGAAATTCTGCGCGTGATCGACTCGCTGCAACTGACTGACAACTACAGCGTGGCTACTCCTGCTGACTGGAAGGATGGCGGCGACTGTGTGGTGGTGCCCTCCATTCCCACCGACGAAGCGCGTCAGCGCTTCCCCAAAGGGGTCACTGAAGTGAAGCCCTACTTGCGGATGACTCCCCAACCCAACAAATAGATCTCCTACTCATGAGATCTCCTACTCATGTGACTTCCGGATAGACTGAAACCCTTGATGCTGCGTGCGTAACGCGCACGGAACATTAAGAGAGTTCCGGGTCACCGCGAACTCTCTTAATCAGAACTCTTAGTCAGAACTGACGTAACTCGATCGCCTACGAGTTGCAGCGTTTGATGAAGTGAGCAATTTGGGTTAAGCGGGTGAGAGCATGTTACTTTTGCAGGCCCTCATCCCCCAGCCTCTTCCCCCAGCTTGGGAGCAGGGGATCTAAGCCATCTCAAAGTTCCCCTCCCAACTTGGGAGAGAGATTTCGTGCGGATATCCCAATCGCTACTGGACTGTTCTACCTTCGACTGAAATTTTTATAAACCTTCCTCAGCCTGCTGCCCCCCATGTTCTAGGATGGGCGTGAGCGGGTGAGACGCCCAGGGAGCGCCATGAGGATTCTTGTCGTTGAAGATGATCAACTGGCAGCGCAGGCATTAACGGAAATCCTCTCCAGCCAAAACTATGCAGTCGAAGTGGCCAGCGATGGCATAGCGGGCTGGGAGATGGTGGAAGCCTACGACTATGACCTGATTCTGTTGGATGTGATGCTGCCACGCATGGATGGCATCTCGCTCTGTCGTGAGTTGCGATCGCACGGCTATACGATGCCTGTGCTATTGCTGACTGGACGAGATAGCGGACACGATAAGGCGATCGGGCTGGATGCGGGAGCCGATGATTACGTTGTCAAGCCGTTCGATGCTGAGGAATTAGTGGCGCGGGTACGGGCCTTGCTGCGACGCAGCGGCATGGCCTCAATGCCAGTGTTGGAATGGGGTAAATTGCGGTTCGACCCCACGAGTTGCGAAGTCACCTGCAATGGCAAACCGCTTTCCCTGACTCCTAAGGAATATGCCCTGCTGGAACTGTTTTTGCGCAACAGTCGCCGCGTGTTTAGCTGCGGCATGATTTTGGAGCACCTGTGGTCCTACGATGAAACACCGGGCGAGGAGGCCGTTCGGACCCACATCAAAGGGTTACGGCAGAAGTTAAAAGCAGCAGGACTCCCCCCTGATGCGATCGAGACGGTCTATGGCATTGGCTACCGGCTGAAGCCCCTGGAACCAACTCCTGCTTCACCAGAAATTGCTAAGACAACCACCAGTGAGCCAGCCGAGCCGCTGAAGCAACAGGCGATCGCCCTACTTATGAAGACCTGGAACCGCTTCAAAGGTCGAGTGAGCGAGCAGGTGAGTGTGATTGAGCAGGCGGTGCTGGCCCTCCAGAGTCATGCGCTGACCGCTGAACTGCGACAACAGGCACGGCAGGAAGCTCATACCTTAGCGGGTTCTCTAGGAACGTTTGGCTTTCCTGAAGGGTCGCGACTGGCACGGCAAATTGAGCAGTTGATCCAAGGGGAAAAGTTACTGGGGGAAAAAGAGTGCCGGTCGCTGCAACAGTGGGTGATGGCATTGCGCCACGAAATCGAGCGACCGCCCCACGGTCAACACCTGCTCCCCGAAAGTGAGGATGAATCGCGTCCCTTGTTGCTGGTAGTTGACCCAGACCGGGTGCTGGCAGAACAGATTGTGGCAGAGGCGCAGAAAAATGGACTGCGGGGAGCGATCGCCCTCAGCCTTTCTGCGGCCCGTCGCCAGTTTCACAGCGATCGCCCCGATGTGGTGTTGCTGGACCTAGAGATTGCTGAACACCTGGAAGATGGGCTAGCACTGCTGGCAGATCTGAACCGTCATACCCCGCCTACACCCATCCTGGTCTACTCGGCCCAGGCAGACGTGAATGACCGACTGGCGATCGCTCAGCAGGGGCGTCATACCTTTTTGCAAAAACCTCTGCCCCCCGATCAAATTCTGGAGATCGTCCTACGGGTGTTGCAGCGCATCGACAAAGCCGCCTCCCGCGTCATGATCGTAGACGATGATGTTGGCACCCTCAGCACCCTACAGACTCTGCTGCGTCCCTGGGGGTTGCACGTCACCACGCTGGCCGACCCGCGCCACTTTCTGGAAACCCTGGAAGCCTGTTCTCCCGATCTACTCATCCTGGATGTGGAGATGCCTCACATCAGTGGCATTGAACTGTGCCGCGTGGTGCGGAATGATTCCCGTTGGGGCGGCCTGCCGATCTTGTTTCTCACGGCTCACACAGAACCAGAAGTCGTGAATCAGGTGTTTACGGCTGGAGCCGATGACTTTATTAGCAAGCCAATTGTGGGGCCAGAGCTAGTCACTCGCATTATGAATCGACTAGAGCGGCTCAAGCTGCTGCGCGATCGCGCCGAGGTAGACCCGCTCACTAAGGTGGCAAACCGGCAAAAATCCACTCAGGATCTCGACCACTTCTTGCAGCGGGCTAGGAAGCACGGTGACCCCCTCTGCCTAGCCGTGCTGGATCTAGACGCGCTGAAGCAGATTAACGGCCAATATGGTCACGCCATGGGAGATGCGGTGCTGCGTTACTTGGGTGGTCTGCTGCGGCAGTCCTTTTATGGTGAAGATGTGGTTGCTCGTTGGGCGGGAGGCGAGTTTGTGGTGGGAATGTACGGTGTCAACCAGAAGGGAGCAGTGCAACGACTGCTCAAGGTGCTGGACACCCTCAAACACCATGCCTTTGTGCCCACCGAACCGACTGGCAACAACACGCCTGCTATAGACCCCGTCCCTGATGCCCAACCCCCGCTGCGACATGTCAGCTTCAGTGCTGGAGTGGCCGAATTTCCGTCGCACGGCGAGGACTTGCGATCGCTCTACCGGGCCGCAGATGAAGCACTTCAGCAAGCTAAGCAAACAGGCCGCAGCCGCATCATGCTTGCGCCCCTGCCCGCTGCCGATCAGGAAGTGGCGCATGGTTAGTTTAGGTCTGCCGTTGCCTACGGGACAGCCTTGGGCCAGCAACGGTTGGTAGTCTTCACTGAAGTCAGCCCACTTAAGGAGGGACTGCAACCTGAGAGACTATGGGCCGACGCAGTATATCTCGGACCTCGGACGTAGCTAGGCTCTGTTTGATAGGTACTGTTTTACAGCAAGGCTCCTTTACAGCAAGGCTCCATTCAACGCTAGGTTAAAGAAACAACTGATTGAACAAATGGCGTGGCATATGCAAGACCGAGAAAAATCAAACGATCAGTTGATCGCTGAACTGGCAACCTTGCGTGCTCTGGTGGAAGGCGTGCCAGCACTGATTGCAGCCTTTGAGCGGGTGGATGATGCTGGCAAGACAGACTACCGCTTCACTGCCTTTAATCAGCTTTACCAACAGGAATTTGAACACATTTTCGGCTTTCGGCCCCAGGTCGGGCTGTCGCTTAGTCAGGCGTTGGCCAGCTTTCCCCAGAGCTTGAGTAAAATGCGAGCGGCCCTTGACCAGGCTATGGCAGGCGATCGCTTGCGGACTGTTGAACCCCTGGCCCCCCCTGCTACAGAATACGCCCCCCTAGGCGATGCCCGTCTGGTCAGCGGCGATCGCTCCAGCTATGAAATAACCTACAGTCCCCTACGAGAGGCAAATGGCGCCATCACGGGGGTGTTCCTCATTGGCTTCAACATCACCCCGGCCCAGGACTTAGAAACCGCCCACCAGCAAACGGAAGCAGCACTGCGCAAGTCGAAGGGCGAGACAGAACTGCGCGTCGCAGAGCGAACTGCCGAACTGATCAGCGTCAATCAAAAACTGCAACAGGAGTTAGAGGAACGAAAGCGGGTTGAGGCGGCCTTGCGCGTCTCCCAGGCGCGGTTTGCAGGAATTTTGGAAATTGCCGACGATGCCATCATTTCAGTCAATCTAGAGCAGCAGATCACCCTGTTCAACCAGGGAGCCGAACGGATTTTTGGCTACACTGCCGCTGAAGTGTTAGGTAAACCCTTAGATATCTTGCTGCCCCAGAGTGCGATCGCCGCTCATCGGAGCCATGTGCAAAACTTTGGCGCGTCCTCTGGCAAGGCGCGACGCATGGGAGAGCATGCCCTGCGAACTGCGGACGAACGCCGCCCTATTTTTGGGCGCCGCAAGGATGGAACAGAGTTTCCGGCGGAAGCCTCGATCTCCAAGCTGAGTCAGGGTGGAGAGACGATTTTCACTGTCATCCTGCGTGACATCAGTGAGCAAAAAGAGGCGGAAGAAACCTTGCAGCGCCTCAGTCACCAGAATGAATTGCTCTTGAACGCAATTGGGGAGGGGCTATGCGGCCTCGATCGTCAGGGACGGATTACCTTTGCTAACCCTGCCGCCTTACGACTGTTGGGCTACACCCAGGAAGAATTAATCGGCAGCCCAGTTGGTCTGATCCTGCCCCACACGCGCCCAGACGGGACTCCCTACCCCTTCTCTGAGTCGCCCATCTACACTTCCCTCCGAGATGGAGCCGTGCGCCAGGTGAATACGGAGCAGTTCTGGCGACGCAATGGCTCCAGCCTCCCCGTTGAATACGTCAGCACACCCATTTGGGAAGAGGGCGAAATTGTGGGAGCCGTCATCGCCTTCCGCGACATTACCGAGCGGCAACAGGTCGAACGTATGAAGGACGAGTTTATCTCAGTGGTCAGCCATGAACTGCGTACTCCCTTGACGTCGATCCACGGCTCTCTGGGAATGCTGGCCAGTGGCCTGCTAGACCCTACCTCAGAGCGGGGCAAACGCCTCCTGCAAATCGCAGTCGATAGTACCGACCGGCTGGTGCGCCTGATCAACGACATCTTGGACATTGAGCGGATCGAGTCTGGCAAGGTGAAGATGGCCAAAGAGATCTGTGAGGTAGAAAAGCTGCTGACCGAGGCGGTGGATACAGTACAGGCGATCGCCGACAAAGCTGGGATCACCCTCAAGGTTTCTTCCTGTTCGGCCTCCTTCTATGCTGATGCCGATCGCATTATCCAGACCCTGACCAACTTGCTGAGTAATGCCATCAAGTTCTCACCCCGGGGTGAAACGGTCTACCTCAGTGCTGAACGGATCGACTCGCCAGTCCCTCCCCTTGCCTCTGACGCCAACCAGCCGCCCCGCTGTCCTCTTTGTCAGCCTCCCTACCTGCTGTTTACTGTTAAGGATCAGGGACGTGGCATTCCCGCTGACAAGCTCGATACGATTTTTGAACGGTTTCAACAAGTGGATGCTTCCGACTCCCGCAACAACGATGGCACCGGGTTGGGGCTGGCCATCTGTCGCAGCATTGTGCACCAGCACAACGGGCAGATCTGGGTCGAGAGCACCCTAGGCGTGGGCAGTACCTTCTACTTCACGATTCCACTAGCCGGGAAAGGGGGCAGCCTTGCCACCAACGCCCCTTTGCCAGCCACCGCTGATTCGCCCAAAGGCCCACTGGTGCTGGTCTGCGACGATGACCCTTCCACCCTGTCTGTGCTGCAAGCATTACTGGAACAGCGTGGCTACCAAGTGGTGACCGTGGAGTCGGGGGCAAAGGCGGTGGAAGTGGCGATCGCCCGTCAGCCGGATGTGATCTTACTGGACATGATGATGCCCGAAATGAATGGGTGGGATGTGATGGCTAATCTAAAAGCCCGTCCAGAGACTCGCAATGTCCCCATCCTGGTGTGTAGCGTCATTCCTGAAGCGGAAGCCCAGGCAGAAGTCCGCAGTCAGAAGAACTATGTGGGCTGGGTAGACAAACCGCTGAATAGTATTTCGCTCTTTCAGTCTCTGCGATCAGCCCTCACAGGCCATTCCCAAAAGCTGCGAATTCTCATCATTGAAGATGACGTAGACCTGGCGGAAGTGTTTTGTACGCTCTTCCAACACCACAATATTGAGACCTATTGCGCCCACACTGGCCGGGAAGCCATTCGCCTCAGCCAGCAACTCAATCCTGATCTGCTAGTGCTGGACTTGAGCCTGCCCGATGGCGATGGTTTTGTGGTGGTGGAATGGTTGCGCCAACACAACCGCCTCTCCAGTCTGCCGTTGGTGGTCTATTCGGCCCAGGACGTTAATGAGGAGGAGCGCGATCGCCTGCGCTTGGGACAAACCGAATTCCTCACCAAAGGCCGCGTCAGCACCCAGGAGTTCGAACACCGTGTGCTGGATATTCTGAACGGTATTACCAAAGCAGAGTAGGCTGAGTATTGCCCCCTCTCCTAATCAGTACATGAGTAAGCGAATTTTGGTGGTTGACAATGAGGAGTACATCCGGGAAGTGGCCCAGATCTGTCTGGAGACGGTTGCTGGATGGGAAGTTTTGACGGCAGCCTCTGGCATGGAGGGCATTGCGATCGCCATCGAGGAAAAACCCGATGCTATTCTGCTCGATATCATGATGCCAGATATGGATGGCATCGCCACGTTCCAAAAACTGCAAGAAAATGAAGCGACTCGCTCGATTCCAGTCGTCTTACTCACTGCCAAAGTGCAAGCAGCAGACCGACGACGCTATGAAGCCCTCGGCATTCGGGCTGCGATCGCCAAGCCATTTGACCCCCTGCAACTAGCCAGCCAAGTGGCTACCGCCTTGAACTGGAGTCTATAGGGATGCACGTTGCCTTAAAACAGCGTTCAGTCCAGACCGAGCAGGTGGATTGAATCCTCTGGAGAGATCACCACAGAGACACAGAGGTCACAGAGAAAGTTCTCCGTGCTCTCTGTGTCTCTGTGGTTCTATCTTGCGGTTCTATCTTGTGGTTCTATCTCTTAGCATCTCAATCAATTCACATTCCTAACGAATTTCCAATTGGGCGTTGTGATAGCGGAACGCCAGTTCATTTTTGATCTGAATGACGCCAATTGCCCAGACGTTGGAAAGGTTGACAATGCCTTGTAGTTCGGGATTACTCACGCTGCCAGAGAGGGTGGCGATCGCATCCACACTGCCATCAACCGGCAACGGAGGATTATTCATCAGATCCAACACTAAAGGAATTGGAATATTTCTGGCCTTCAGTTGTCCGGTGGACTGGTGCGATCGCAAATTTCCGGAGAAATTAAGCGCTAGATCTCGGAAAGCCAGCGGTCGCTCGGTTGGCAGCGCCTTTGCCCGTCGATACAGCAGTCCTTCCAGTTGGGCTTTTGGAATCGTTAGGCCATCTTGGGTCAGGCGCAGGTTTGCCAGGGTAATGGTTTGCAGGGTGAAGTTGCGCCACTGCCAGTCTTGCCCCCGCAGGTTCATTGCCGCTGTCAGGGGACTGGAGCGAGAGCCGCAGAGGGTGATCTGGGTCTGAAATCGTCCCCGCACCGTTGCCACATCTTCAGGCCATGCTCGAGCTGTGGGTTGCAGCCAACGCACAGCCGTCACCACGTCTTGCAGGTTGCCCTGTTGAGTCATCAGTTGAACTGAAAATGCAGCGTCTTGCTGGGGAGCAAATTGTCCTGCAAGCTGAAACTGGCTTTCTCCAAACCGCAGGGCACCCTCCGTTAAAGACAATTGTCCACCAGCAAAGTTGAGTTTGCTATGGAAGAAGTCGGCTTGATGACGGGCGATCGCCCCCTCCTCTAGCCTGCCAAACCGTGGTTGCCTCAAGGTTAGCCAGCCCCGGAGATGGGGGTCATCCAACGCGGCCAAGTCCAGATCAAAAGCTCCAGAAACGTTGCCACTGAGGGAGTGCAGGGGTAGCGAACTGCCCACCAGCAAACTCACAGTTTCCAGGGGTAGGTCTTTGACCTGTAGGCTGAACGGTGTGCGTCTGGTGCGCCTGTGAAATGCTTTGTCTAACCAATCAATCCTCCGTCTTCCCTCAAGCCGAGCCTCTTTGGTTTGCAGGAAAATTCGTTGGGGCAGAAAGTCGCGATCGAGGTTGAGCAGAATTTTGTCGCGATCGCCTGCTAAATTCAAAACCACCCCCCGCTGGGGAGAAAATGTCACTGCTCCTGCAAGTTGTGGTTCAAACATGAGTTGATTAACAGCAAACTGCTTGAGTTGCAGATGTCCCTCTAGTTGAGGTGATTCGGGTGTGCCTGTTAATCGGCCTGTAAAATCAGTCGATCCATTCAGGTTGAGGAATCCTGGCAGGGCAAGGGGAAGTGTCTTGAGATTAAACGCACTGACATCAATGTGAAAATCCATGTCAGTAATTTGTGGCCGTAAATTTTCCGTCAATTTAGCATCAACCCAGCCATGAATCCTGAGTCCATCAGACTTAGCATGGTTGATCTGGAGTCGTTCGCCGGTCCATTGCAACTCTGCGGTGAGGGGCGATCGCAGCCACGTCCCTTGTTCGGCGGCAAAACGTACCTCTCCCGTGGCCTGTACTGCCTCAGGAGAAAGGTCTTGCCAACTGCCTGTGAGTTGCAGTTCGCCGGCAAGCTGTCCTGGCAGGTGGGGCAGAAAAGCAGCAGTCTGGAGGCCAGGAGTCTGCACTGTGGCATGCCAGTTTCCGGCGATCGCGCCTGCCTGTGCCTGGAATACCCCGGCTGAGGTATGAAGGGTGGCGTTTGCTTGAGCGGCGATCGCGTCCACGCTGAGGTGATCAACATCCCCCGTTAACGACACCTCACCCGTGAGTAATCCAGGCAACTGCGGCACCACTGACGACACCGGCAGATTGGTGGATTGCAGCTTGGCACGCCACTGGCCAGCCGTCAGGTCTGCGGTCGCCGCCACCGTTCCTGCTGGCAGATGCACCGTTGCCGAGGCTTGGGCTGCGATCGCCGCTAACCGGAAATTCTCTAACGCCCCACTAGCCCTCAATGCTCCTGCCAATTTCCCAGTGGGAACCGCAGGATTTGAAACGACCTGGTTTAAGGGCATGCCATCCCCCTGAACCACCGACTGCCAGCGGCCTTTGGCGACCGTTCCGGTTGCCCAAATCTGGCCTTCGGGCAATTGCACAACGGCGCTGGCATCTCCCACTAGTCCTAGATCCGGTTGCTTGAAATCCCCTGCTAGCAGAGCCTTTACCTGCAAAATACCAGGCATCTGCGGGGCAAACTGACTGAGAGAAATGCCCTTGCCTTCCAGTGTTGTCTGCCATTGTCCGTTGGCTAACCGTCCTGTTAATGCCAGCGTTCCCTGCTGCATTTGAATATGTGTATTCTGAAGCGTGAGAATTTCGTCCTCTAACGTCAGCGTTCCTTGAGCGGGAAACGTTCCTCCGCTAGTCTGCCACTGCACGGAAATCTGGGGATTGTCTTGGTGAACAGTGACCTGCCCAGTGGCGTTCAATCGTCCAATCGACAGATCTGCACCCTCAAAAATTTTAGGCAGCCTGGCTCCATAGATTTGCGCGATCGCATCTGTGGGCACATCCTTGAGGGCGATCGCCACCTGGATGTCATCTTCCTGGCCTTCGTCCTGGTCGCCTAACCAAATATCGGCGGTTGCCCCCAAGCGTCCCCCCCCAACCGGGTTAAACACGAGATTTTTGAGCATGAGGCGATCGCGCGACTGGCGATCAAACTTCTCCAGCACAAATTCCGTATGGGCCGAAGCGAGTTTCACCCGGTCTAGTTGAATCGGTTGGGCATCGTGAACTGTGCCTGAGAAAACCAAGTGTTTCCCTGGTTCGCCCTGCACCCGCACATGGTCCGACCTGAGCGCCCCTGTGACGGCAAACGGCAATTCCAGCTTGAAGGTCTGCATGAAATCAGCCGCACTGACTGAATCAACCTTGGCATGAAGGTCGAGTCCTGTGTCGGGGTGGATGGTTCCTGTGACGTGAAAGGGGATCTTCCCAAAGCGCAGAAAGCCAGTTTCAATCACCACCTGGGCTCCGGCAAACCGCAGTTGGGCCGCAATGTCGCTAAAGGCATTAGGCTCGCCCTGTAGCCAGAACGTTCCCTGCCGAATGCGAGCGTTCCCCCTGAGGTCAAGTGGGCGATCGCCCACCTGCTTAAGCTTCCAGTCGCCACTGATCTCTCCAGTTTCGGCGGTGACATCGGCAGGCAGCAGACCATTGAGGGGAGCGATCGCCACCTCCTTAGCCTGTATCCTGACCTCTGCAAAATCATCCTCAGGCGCAACCTCCCCCTTCAGCAACAACTGTCCCCCGGTTGTGAGCGTTGCTGCTGCCTGAAATGCAATGAGTTTGGCATTGTCTCTCAACACAACATCAGCACTACCATGCTCAAGCTCAATCCATTGATGCAAAGATCGGTTGTGCTGCTGGCTGTGATTGGCTTGAATGGGAGGCTGTTTTGCTGGCTGGTCACCATTCCCCAAATGATGACTCTCACCGTTCCGCAGCGTTGCGTCGGAATGAGGGGAGGAGTAAGGAGACAGCCTCAGCCGCGCATCTCGCAACCGCACCTGGCGGACTTCAAACGGTGCATCATCACCAAAATTAAACTCGGTGGCAAGCCACTCTCCCGGTGCTTGCTCATCTAGAACGATTTCTGGACGAACAAGTGTCACGTCCAGCCCAACCTTGCCAGTCTGGATGGACTGCAAGGGGTCAAAGCGAATTTCCACCGCCGCAATTTTCACCCCGTCGCGGTCTGCTGTTGTTGGCGGGATGGCTGACTCGCCAAGCTGCATGTAGCCCAGCGAAACGGCTTCTAGTTCACCCAAGTAGACGGGACGGTTGAGACTTTTGCTCAGGTCGCGGGCAATGGTAGGGACAACCTGTTGCCGCAAATAGTCCGTTGTCCAGTGGATGCCTGCGGTCCCCACCACCAGCACGGGCACTCCCAGGAACAGGCTAGTCTGCATCAGGAGCGATCGCCACCGCCGCTGGAGCAACGTGATGTCAGAAGTGCGAGAGGGTTTCATGAAAAATCGTCTCCCCTGAGTCAAACCAACTAGGTCAACCGAACCGTCTGTTATTCAAACCGTACCACATCTCGCAAGCCCCACCAGTTGTGGCGTTTGATGCCCCAGGGAAGAATGATGATGGTCGATAGAAACAGCGTGCCGAGGGCGATCGCCAGGGGAAGATTCATCGTCAGAGCAGACCCCACATTCGTCAACAGAAATGTACTGGGAATGATCCCCAATAAGCTGTTGAAGGCATAGCGGGAGGCATTCATGCCCGAAATTCCAGCGCCATAACTGACCAGTTCACTCGGCAAGATAGGAAAGGCATGGCTGAAAAACACCAGCCATCCTAAAAACTGTTCGCCGCGGTGGTTTGATAGGTGTAACACTTTTCCCGTCAACGCTTTGACAGCAGTGCGGCCCAGCGTTCGCCCAATAAAGTAGGCCGCTACACTGCCCAGAAATAGGCCGACTGTGCCGTAAATCCCAGCGGGGATGCCCCCCCACACAGCGCCAGCAGCAATTGTGAACGGAGTGCTGGGAATTGGTCCTACGATAATTGCCAGGGTTACCAGCGCTATGTAGGCCACCACCCCAACCCAACCGGAGTGTCCAAACGCCTTGATCACGGCATTGGGATTTGCCAAGTCAATCTGCGATTGGGTCAACACCCACCACCCTCCCAGAGCAAAGGCAGCCAGACAGCCCAGCGCCAGCATATTGGGAACGCTGCAAAATTTCCACAGATGACGGTTTTCAGAAACAGGTTTCATCTCGGAGCCAAAAAGTATCGGTTGCCATTCTAACGATTTCTCTCCCGATCGTTGTTGCTCTCAGGCCCCGGTGTCTTGCCAAGACACCGGGGCCTGAAAAACCATGAGTTTAGGCAACTGGGGCAGGCTGCTCTAGCCTGACTTCCTGTTCGATGGGTAGACCTGCCAGCAGGGTGCGGTCTTCGCTGATATTAGGGAATTTCAGTTGCGTATCGGTAGCACCGCGTTGGATGAGGCGATCGCGCACTTGGGCAAAGCTTCCGGGTGCGAGAATCCGCAGACGAGGCGGCGGCACTTGGTCACGCCGCTTCACTTCGTAGGACGTGTGCACTTCCTTCAGTGTCCTGTCAAACTGCTGCAAAAATGTGACTGGGTCTGTCAGGCTAGAGCCGGGAGCCAGTTCAATGTTGACCAAGTAGGCAGCGGGGATAGTGTCTTCCGCCAACGTAATGCAGAAGTTCTCTAACGACAGGTTGAACATCTGTTGTAGGATTTGCATCGTCTTGACGGCGTGATATTCTGTCGTCTTCTCTGTTGTGGAGGACAACAAGCCCCCCCGCCGATAACGGAACACAAAGATCGGCGCTTGGTTATAGAAGCCTTCAACCTCCACCACATCCCCAATGTCATACCGATAGAAACCGTTGTAATTGGTTACGAGGATGCGATAGCGCTGCCCCGGAACCACCTCACCGGGTAGCAGGGTTTTCGGTTGAGCCACCTCCCACTGGTCTTCGGGGACAAATTCGTAGAAGCCGTTCTCGACGGCAAGGATCACCCCATCGGTGCCAAAATCGCGGTGTACTCCAAAGACACATTCTGCTGAGGCATAGGTGCCCCCAAAGATGGGAGTATCGCCAAAATATTCCGGGTAGCGTTCAAAGTAAAAATCCGAGGTGCCGCCGCGGGCGGTAATCATGAAGGCCAGACGAGGAAACGCCCGGTAGGGAGTAAGGCGGCCCTCCGTCCTTAAGACCTGCCATAACTCAGTGGCCCGCTGGGGAGCTGCTGTCCATTGTCGCTCTAGTTTGGCCCTCAGGTGCGGTTCGAGTTTCAACCAAGGCGCGATCGTCCCCCGCTGCAGGTCGTTCACCAAGTCTTCACCATACTGCTCCAGGTAGTTGGCCAGTCGCAAGGCCAGCACTGGGAAGGTGGCTGCAATCATGCCCACATCGGGTTGGCGCAGGGCAAACAGCAAACAGAGGTAGTGACGGGCTGTGGTATCTGCAACTTGCAGGGCTTCAAATGGAAAGGCAAACACACTACGATACAGACTTCCCATTAAGCGCAGGTCACTGGTGCTGTTGGGGCCGTAGGGGATGCCGCTGTCGGTATATCCCAACAAAGTTGTGGGACTGGTGTAGAGAATTTTGCCCAAGGGAATGTGGCGGCGGCGGGCAGCAGCCGTGGCAAAGCCAATGGCAATGCTGTTGGCACGGGCGACAATCTGCCGCGATCGCTTTGTAATGGGAATCAGTTTACGCTTGCCTGTGGAACCACTCGTGAGGTTAAAGAAAATTACCGGATCCGGTGTGAGAATATTCGTCTCACCCTTAGCCATCCGTTCAACGTAGGGTTCGTAGCTGCTGTAGGGGAGAATGGGGACGCGATCGCGAAATTGGTCAATCGTGCGGATCTCGGCCAGCCCAAACAGGCGACCCACTTCCGTGTGCTGGTGGTGATGCAGGAGCGATCGCAAAAAGCGTTCCTGCACAACATCTGCCTGGTTTGTTTTACGCATAAAATCACGCATCGAGTGCTGACCCAGAGCAGCTAACCCTGAAAGAAGAAGGTTCATTGAAAACCTCAAATCATCAATTAGAATTAGGACAAAAATTAGAATCAAGACGCAAAATAATTGACTGAAGTGATCGGCAAGTCGCAGCAGACCGACCAAAACCGAACCGATCAACAGCAGAGAACCTAATAGACGAAAATCATAAAAATTAAGTTCCAATCCATCTTCAGGTTCTTTAGTCTTGCGTTTATGAAACGCTCCATACGATGTAGGTCGCCACAACAAAGGCTATCTGTGACGTGGTGTGGGTGAACTGTGTATTCTCACATCAAATTAATACATTACATTTAGATGTTGTTAGATGTTGACAATATCATTTGTAAACATCAGTTCATTCCTCAAGCTCAGGAGAGTTTCAATACATCAGCGTTGACACAGCTATCTCCAAAATCATCTCCAATATTTCATGGTTATAAATATTGCATGGTTATAAAATAACTGAAACTTGAATGGCTTTACTTCATCCAACTAGATGACCTGATCGAGCGATCGCCCTCCCTGAGGCGCATGTTTGGTCTGGTTTCCCTGCCCTCCCACTAGGGGAGAAGCATCTAATACCAACTCCATCGGTGATTGAGTCGGTTGGTTGTGATGTAAAACGTGCGCACAGCGCACGTTTTACATCACAACCAACAGCTACTTTACGGGCGGATTCCGTATAAGGGATGAGGGAGAGTGGTGTATGTCGCTCTCGCCGTCTCGATTCAGTACGGCGTGTTTAGCACAGGCGTCGAAAACCGCTATACACGCAGCCTAACAGCAGGAAACAGGATTGGGGAATGAGCCTGCTTGCCCGCAGGGTAGGCACGCCTGCATAGATGACTGGTGCCCTAAAAAACGCCATTCTCATTTTGGGCGTCTGGTGTAGTGTTAGCCCGCCCGTGGCAGGCTATAGCGTTACACGCATAGGTTAGACCAACGCGGTTTACATCATGAGCGCGTAGCGCCACAACACCACACTAGACGTCGGAGGTTCGCCAGAGTGCGCACCTCCAACATCTGGTTTTCATCCTGAGAATTGCTGCTAAGCAACTCGATACTTTGACAGCAAGCCGTTATACAGTAATGCTGAACAATGCTGAACTGCTATTCATTTGTTCGTTACTGTTGTGTTGTGTGAGGAAATGCTTTCATGCCTGTGTCTACCCCGCTTATGGCGATCGCCCGTCTGCTGTTCCTTAGCCTGAGCAGTAGTCTTCTCCCTCTGCTGGCCGCATCGCGTGGTGGCGCACAGCCCGCCCCCACTCCAGAACTTTCTACCAACGCCACAGTCTCCACCAATGCAGCCGCCTCTACCGATGCAGCAGTCTCAGGAGTCCCGCCGCTGCTGACAGAGCAGCCCTCTGCACTGGTCCACGCAGAGGCATTGCAAGAACCAGCGATCGCCCCTGCCCCCCTTTCAACCCCTGCCTTTGTCCACCCCTCTGTCCCCCTCGACCTAGCACAAACCGAGCCTCAGGAGATTCTAGAAGAAGCCCGGGCAGATGCACCATTGCAGGTGCCCGTAGGTCAGGGCGAGAGAATTTCACGGATCAGCGTGCGGTATGCTAACCGGGTTGGCTCTGCAACCCCAGGCAGGACCCAGGCATACATCATCACACGGGAGTTTGACCTCAAGCCAGGGGATGTTTATAACCCCCAGCGGGCACTGGAAGGCTTGCGCCGCGTGGTGGATCTCAACGCTGTGCGGACGGCTCGCCTCAGCCTTGAACCCGATGCCTCCCCTGGCACGGCGGCAATAGTCATCACGATCGTAGAGACGGACAATTTTGCAGTGCGGTTGGATAACCAGATTGCAACCCCCTGGGTCTTGCAAGGGCTAGCTCGCACTCGTACCGTAGGGGCACAGCCACCCCGTCTGTCCGGTTTTCAACTGCCGGGGAGTTTGCAGTGGCGCAATATTGGGGGAAACGACCAGTCCCTAACCTTGGACCTGCTGGCCGGGGACAGGTCAGGCGGGATAAACCTGACCTTCTACGATCCCTGGATTGGCGGGACCAATCGGTTGGGTTATGCCGTGAACATCCAAGGGTTGAGCTACCTCAACCCTACCTTCAATGTGGGTGAAACGGCAGTGCGATTGCCCAACGCCAATGAGGACTTTTGGGAGCGCCGCTTGGGGTTTGGCGCGCAGGTGGTGCAGCGCCCTCTGTCAGGTTTGGCCTGGGCTGCCGGACTGTCGTTTCAACAAATTTCGGTGCGAGACCAGTTTTGGGGCGATCGCGTCTTTGCGGAAGACGAGTTTGGCAACGCCCTCACCATCAGTGACGATGGTATTGATACCCTGCTCACGCTCAACACAGCCATTAGTCTAGACCAGCGGAATGACCCGATTTTTCCAACTCGGGGGTCGCGCTTCCGGGCTGGGGTTGACCTGTCTATTCCCATTGGTGAAGCGAGTGTTTTCTACACGCGCCCTATGGCAAACTTCTCACAATTTATTCCACTCTCGTTTATCCAAGTCGACAATACGCCCAGCACTCTGATTGCCAATGTCCAGGCTGGTAGTTTAATTGGCGATGCTCCCCCCTACGAAGCGTTTGTCTTGGGGGGCAGTAGCTCTGTGCGTGGGTTTGCCGCCGGTGAGTTGGGTAATCCCCAGACCTTCTTCCAGGCAACGCTGGAATACCGCTTCCCCTTTGCCTCTGTGGCCTGGGGAGAGGGATTGTTGCGTCGCGTGCTGGGGCGGGAAACGGTGTTTGCTGGGAGTGTGTTTGTTGACTACGCTACGGGTTTTGGCACTCAGGCGTTAATCACGGGTGAACCCGGTGTTGTTCGCAATAAACCAGGCGCAGGCTGGGGATTTGGAGTGGGCCTCCTAGCCGCCACTGATGTGGGGTTGCTGCGGCTAGAGTTTGGCATCAGCGACGAGGGTGGCACAACAGTCGTGTTTAACATAGGCGATCGCTTTTAAGCTGACTGCGGGGGCGCTAGTTTGAAGCCTGTGAGTTTGAGGATCAGGGGCATACAGCGCTGCTTATCCTCAAACTCATCCCTCCTCTGGATTGATATACTTTGCGGCAGCCCAATACATTGGCTAAACTGGTGCTCGTAATGGGTTTTAACCTGTGCATTATCTGCAGCGATAGCCATGAGCCAGCTTGAAAAACGTGACCCCCAATCTCCGGAGGAGAGCGCAAACCCGCCAAACATTCAAGCCTTGGTGGCGGAGGTTGAGAAGGTGGAGAGTCGCGCTGAACGGATCCTGAATGTTGGCCTAGGGGGGGCATTTGCGGTTCTAGCGGCTGTGGCACTCGCCTCTTCCTGGCATCCCATCGCCAAGTGGGGAGTCGGCATCACCAGTCTGATGTTTACAACAGCCAGTGTCTCCTTTCTATTTGAAACCAAGGAATCCAAACTGCGCGGCATTCAGTCACAATACGGTTCTGACGTGCTGGAGCAGGTGATGGAGCAACTCGTTATCAATGAGACTAATCAGTTGTTGGCTGGCGGCTCGCTCACCCAACAATTGCAAGAGCGAGTGATGAAACGACTGGAAGAGAAGCTGAGCCAGGAAGAAACAAAAGCTTTTGATGAAGCACATCAATCTTCAGATGCAGCGGCTGATTCATAGAAGGGTAAGTCATCGCCTTTTTGCGGAGGATGAAACCCTCAATTTTCCCTGCGCGACGCGCAGGGAAAACCAAAAACTTTGGGGCACCACGCGGTGTCCCAAAGCTCCTCCACCCGGACGGGCACTGGATATTTTCACTGCTTGCGCTGCGAAATGTTCTCTCAGAACGCATTTCACAGCGCTGAGAGTTGAGATGCGTCGCGCACTTTAGGCCAAACGCCCCAAAATAGGGGCATGGATGTGCCCCTGACTTGCTTAGCTCAACGCTTCTAGGTAGTCTCGCACACGATTGCGGCGTTTGGGCTGGCGCAGCTTTTGTAGAGCCTTGGCTTCAATCTGCCGGACTCGCTCACGAGAGAGATCCAAGGCGCGACCAATTTCTGCTAGGGAGTAGGGATGACCATCTCCCAGGCCAAAGCGCATCTGAATAACATCGCGCTCGCGGCTGGTTAAGTCGGTGAGGAGTTGTTGTAGGTCACGCAGCAGCGATTCCCGCATCAACGTTTCTTCGGGAGAAATGCTCTCCGTTTCCAGCAGATCGCCCAGTTCAGTGTCGCGCTCCTTCCCCACCTTTGTTTCTAGCGAAACGGAACGGGGAACTCGCAGCAACACCTCACGCACCTGGGGTGGGGTCATCTCAAGTTCAACAGCGATGTCTTCAATGGTGGCGGTGCGTCCTTTTTCCTGAGAAATTTTGCGCTGAGCCTTTTTGATTTTGTTGAGCTTTTCAGTGATGTGGACTGGTAGGCGAATCGTGCGGCTCTGGGTGGCGATCGCCCGGGTAATGCCCTGACGAATCCACCAATAAGCGTAGGTGCTGAAGCGATAGCCCTTAGTAGGGTCGAACTTTTCAACGGCTCGCTCCAGTCCCAGGGTGCCTTCCTGGATCAAGTCCAATAATTCTAGACCCCGATTCTGATACTTCTTGGCAACCGAAACCACTAGGCGCAAGTTTGCCTTGATCATGTGGTCTTTTGCCGCAGATCCTTCTGCCTGAATGCGCTCCAGCTCCTCTACAGATTTCTGGGCTAACTCTGCCCACTGACGCTTGCCTGCTGCCAGACTAGGCTTCAAGTCTTCGCTGGGGATGCCTGCTTCTGTTGCCCAGCGTTCCAAGGAGGGACGATGCCCTAGCAACGAGGTCAGGCGATCGTGAGCTTCGATCAGCTTGACGTAGCGCTGCATCACTTCGTTACCCGTTTTGGCCGCCTCATGACACACCTCTAGGAGCGACATATAACGTTGCACCCGCTGCGCCTCAGAGACTTCCTCATCGCGACCAAGCAACCGGACGCGACCAATTTCCTGCAAGTAGAGCCGCACCAGATCAGTCGTTCGACGGTTCCCGCCCTTAGCGGCGCTAGCATACTCTAGTTCCAGACTCATCAAGTCCTGCTCGATTTCTGCTTCTAGTTCATCCCGCTCCAGGTCATTGCGGGTTGCTGCCTGGAAAGAGAAACCATTGGAGGCATCATCGTATTCGGCATCAGCGTAGAAGGATCGTTCTGACATAGTGCTGTCTCAATTGCTCCAGATATCTAGGGGGCTGTTCTTAGATTTCTCTCCGTTAGTGTTCCCGTAATTTGACCTAATTCATCAAGACTGGCAAAGAATGTCAATGTTCCTGCACAGAAGGCACTCATTGAGGCAGATTGGACGTATTTCACGGTCAATGCTTGAGGATCAGCACAGCCAATTGGCTCACTAACGAAACGGACGATTCAGGAACCCAACAGCCGGTAGAAATCTGACCTGGTTGGGTACTGCTTCCATCTACATCTCTTGTACTGGGTTTTCCTGAGGAACTTTTTGAATGTTGATGGAGTGTTTGTAAAGACCCAGTGAAGTTTCCAGAACCGTTAAGGGTTTTCCGTCAGTTATGAAGCTGTGAAGCGGCCAGCGCTAAGGAACAGGGTGTGAGGTTTTCCGTAGTCTCAAAATGCTTTTTACCAGAATGACTTCAGTAAAATTACGGTTAAGTTTGAGTCGAGAAGTCGCTCATCCGAAACACAACGGGTTAGGCTATCAATGATCTACACAATCTATACGAAGGGAGTTTGGCTAGTTCAGGATCGTTTTCAGCCAGTATCAAAAAGGAAATAGCCAGAGAGTGTCTCGAATACTGCTGGGTATCATCAGCAACAAAAGTGATTGGCAGTAACCTCTTGTAGAGGCAGTTGATCAACTTGCAGTTTATTTTTGGCGAACTGGATATGGGGCAGTGCCTCACAAGCAAGACGTGCCCCAATCGCTGATAGAAAGAGGCTAGGTGTTGCAATTTGAGTGAGGACAGGGATGTAGGGACGTGCCTTCATGCCGAGGGAGCACTCCACTACTCTGCCTCAGGCAACCCTCTGGTTGGCTTCATACCAATTCTTCAAACTCTCACGACAGCTCTGATAGAAGGAGGGTGAGGGACTTCGTCCTCCGCAAGGGGATGCTGCCCCTTGCCCCTTAGCCGTCGTTCTAGTGTTTGACATTGGGATGAGGAAGTGTTCGATGACGTTGTTTTGCAAGCAAGGGGTGGCACTGCTGAGTATGGGTGATCAGTTACCAAAGTTTGTCCTGATGGTGCATCCAACAGGGCGTCAGGGGGCTATTTGGCAGGCTGTATTGCGATCGCAAAAATTGTCAGTCCTGTGGGAGTCACCCGATGTTGACCTCCCCGCTAGCCTCAATCACCTGGCAGATCATCACGCTAAGCTGCCCAACCTACTGCTGATCGATACTCGCATCCAGGCACTCAATCCCTACAAACTGTGTCGCTGGGGGCAGCAGGTTTTTCCAGATCTCAAGATTGTGCTCGTGAATGGCGCCCAGACCGTGATTACTCCAACCGAGCGGGAATGGGCGAAATACCAAGGGGCAGCCGATTTGCTAGCGGGTTTTCAGCCCGATCGCCTAGTTACGGGGGGGGTCTCTAAGGTGCAACGAGTGCTAGAGCTTTTGGAGCATCAACCTCTAGAACAGGGCGCCCTTGTAGCAGCGTTACTCCGGTTCAGTGGTATGCACCCGGTCGATCGCCCCAAGATTCATCAATCGATGATGAGGTCTGCAACCAAATCTGCTAAAGCCTCTGTGGTGCCCAGTGGTGCCGTGCTATGAAGGGAGAGGTGAGGATAGCGCTGGGCGATCGCCCCTAGAGACTGGGCGATCGCATCCGTGATGCCCCCCGGAAACAGGAAGTAGGGCACGACGGTGATGTCTCGATACCCCTGGGCTTCCAATTCAAGAATGCGATCTTCCAGACTGGGAGCAATCGACCAGTAGGCGGGATGGGCATTGATGGTGCGGGCGATCGCCTCCACCGGAGCGTTGCCCCCCGGACGACGACTCCCATGAGACACCAAAATCCATGCTGTCGATGGTTCGCCCAGGGGTGAACCATCCGGTCGCCGGAGCAGATCTGCCAGGTTGGGATGACTGCCGACGTAGGGATAAATTTTGCAGTCGAGGGAAAAATTGAGTTGAGTGCGGGCGATCGCCACTTCCGCAGGGATATCTTCCAGCACATGCACCCCTGGCAACAGAAACAAAGGGACAATTCCAATCTGACAGCAGCCTCGTGCGAGGGCCTGCTGGGCAAATTGTAGGATCTGCTCACTCAGGGGCAAGGGATGACATTCCAGCACTGCCGTTCCCAGCAGGGGAGGTGGCGTGAGGGGTGCAACCCTTGCGGGAACGGGGTGGACATGAGCTGTGGACTGAGGGGCGATCGCCTGATCAGTGAGGCAGTCCCCTCTGCCCAAAGCCACCACGGCTGGCGAACTTGTCATGTCAAATCGCTGTAACCGAGGAACCAGCAGCCGAGCGAGTTGCTCAACCTGAATCTGGGGACGCGGATCACGGCTACCGTGGGAAACCAGAAGATAGGCGGAAGAGCTTGCCAAGGGAAATCGGGTGTAAGGTTGTGAGGTTTTGCCGAGTTGCTTTCGTCTCTAGAGGCCTGATACCGACTCCGTCGGTTATTGAGTCGGTATCACACTTCAAGACAGAAGCCAGGGCAGAAATCTACGGCCAACGTTGAGGGTGGAAGTGCAAAGCGCCCCACCCCATAAAGTCAGTGATGAAATTTAAGCCACAGCTAACTAGTTATTGGCTGCCAGTTGAAACGCTGGAGTGAGGCTGTCCTGAGCTAGGAAGTGGTCTAGATGGAAGGCACGGTCTTCCGTTTCCAGCAAAATTTTTTCGTAAAGGTAACGAGTAGCGCGATCGCCCAGACTTTCGGCCTGAGCAGCCTGACGACGCAGTAGTTGAATAATCGCCTGTTCTGCTTGCAGGTCATGGCTCACCATGGCCCGACAAGAATAAGCCCCATCATCTTCGGGGGTGAAGACACACATCTCGGCCAGTTTTGCAAAACTGGCAACGGGAACACCACCCAAACCATTCAACCGTTCCCCTAACTCATGGATATAACCTTCTACTGCTTCTCGGCTGTCATTGAAGAATTCATGCAAACTGTAAAACTCGGCACCTTCAACAACAAAATGATGCTTTTGATACTGCAAAAAAAGTGCTTGGAAGCTAGCAAGCACAACGTTCATTCCCTCACAAATTGCAGTTGTAACATTCAGCTCTAGTCCAACGGGATTCGCCTTCACTTGATTCAACGCTTGCACAGGACTCTCGATCATCGACATTAGTTTTGGCCTCCTAGGCAGTCACAATGAATTCCCTGACTTCTCACTAACAACTTTAGCAGTTCGAAAGCGGAAGTCAACCCAAAGAAGTCCCCCTCCTCTTGATAAAAGATTTTCTCAAACTTAGTCAGAAATTTTGTCAACAAGAAGTCGGATCACGCCAAGGTTCCAATGGGTGAATCCCCTTTTACAAATCTCTAAACCCGATGTTGCAAACAGGATCGGTGAAGTTCACCCACTCGCAAGCTCAGGATGCCCCCGCTCCCAAACTCCTGAAAAATGACTAACGCTTTTCTTTGATTGGCATGGAATCCTGGATGAATAACCATTGACGACTACTTGGCTTGAGCGAAGTTAAATCTTCAATGTTCCGCAACATAATTCTGCAAATATCGTCAAGTGGCAGGTCATTAGGGTCGCGTCCAAAAGGATTTTCGATTTCAATACCAATCTCTTCAATCCCAAATAAAGTAAAGCAAATAAGGGCAACAACTGGCCCCGTCCAAAGTCCTAAACTTTGCACAAATTGAAACGGTAGTGCAAGGGAATAAATCAGCAATAGTTGTTTCAGATGAATTGCATAGGCTAGTGGAATTGGAGTTCTGAGAATGCGCTCACAACCACCCAAGGCTTCCACCAATTGGTTCAATAACTGTTGCATTGCAGTGAGTTGATGAATATGCAGGTGGTTTCTGTTAAATTGCTGTTGCAAGTAATCACTGATCCAAAAGGCAATCTCTAAAGGCGGATTGTTGAGCATTTTCAATGTTGAGAAGCGATGTGTGGGCAGCAAATTCTGCAATTCATCGTTGACAGACTCCTGCCTCAGATGTAGTTTTGTTGCAATAGCGAAGGCTACGAGAAGCTTGAGAGTGGCAATTTTTTCTGCATGATCTTCAGGTGTTTTCTCAATCACACTGACCCAAATTTGCCGTGCCAGATTGCGGACATTGATAATAATGCTGCCCCACAACCGGCGACCTTCCCAGAACCGCTCGTAGGCTGTATTAGTGCGAAAGACTAGCATCAGACCTAAAACAATGCTGGGAATGAGGTTCCCCAACACTGGCACCGAGACGGGCAATCCTGCCTGATACAGGATCGAAATGAATATGCCAAAACTGCCACAGATCAGGGTTCTAGGCATTACTGAGGGAATGACTGACCCCTTTAGCTGCAAGGCAAAACGAAACCAGGGTCGGTGCTGAAATGTCATGGTAATTTGATGAATTTTTGCGGCAACGATTTACTCTGAGGGCACAGGCGGCAGCGTCATTTGGACAACTGTCAAAAATTGCGCGACGGTAGGCGAAGGATTGGGATAACGGTGCAGTAGGGCGATCGCTGCTTTGGGTGTTGGTTCCTCCAGTGGCTTGTAGATCACCCCTGGACGCTGCAAATTTTTCAACGACACCGGCACCACAGCAACCCCAATCTCCGCCGCCACCAGACTGATGATGGTTTGCATCTGAATAGCTTCCTGCACAATGGTGGGACTATATCCCACCTCCTGAAACAGTCCAATAATCTGGTCATACAAGCCAGGAGCCAAGGGACGAGGAAAGAGGATGAATCCCTCCTGGGACAGCTTTGCCAGAGAAACCGCAGGCAGCAGCGCCATTGGGTGGCTCTCTGGGAGTGCCAACACCAGCGGTTCCTCAAAAATGGGGGTGAGCTTAAAGTCCTTCTCAATCACTGGAGGACGCACCAAGCCTACATCAATACGGCCTTCCTGGAGCCATGCAATCTGCTGATCGGTCGTGAGTTCGTGCAACTCTAGACTAACCTTGGGAAACATAGCTCGAAACGCTCGCAGGATTTTGGGTAGCACATTGTAGGCGGCTGAACTGACAAAACCAATCACCAGTTGCCCCATTTCCCCCCGACTCACCTGCCGCCCCGTCTGAATGGCCTGGTCAAGTTGCCGAAATAGGCGCTGGCACTCTTGCAAAAAGACGGTTCCTGCTTCGGTCAATGCCACACTGCGTTTTGTCCGATAGAAAAGTTGGAAGCCAATTTCTTCCTCTAACTGGCGGATCTGTTGGCTGAGGGGTGGCTGGGCCATGTGCAGGCGTTCTGCGGCTCTGCCAAAATGCAGTTCTTCAGCGACTGCCATAAAATAGCGCAGGTGACGGAGTTCGATCGTCATGGTGGCAATGGGAGCAGAGAAAAGAAGCCCAGATTACACAACCGCTAGGTGTTTCTGCAAAAAGCTCAGGGTCTGTTGCCAGGCATCGGCAGCCGCATCGGGGTTGTAGACCTCAGGGCGGGTGTCATTAAAGAAAGCATGGCCGGCTCCGGGGTAGATGCGCGTCGTGATATTACCGCCTGCAGCCTGAATTGCGGATTCCAGGGCATGAACGGCACTGACTGGAACGGATTTGTCGGCTTCGCCAAAGATCCCCAATACTGGAGCCGATAGTTTTGTAAAGTTGGGCTTGACGTTGGGATGGATGCCGTAAAAATCGACCACTGCACCAATGCGATCGCTCATAGTCCCCGCCAGCAGGGCCAATTGTCCACCCATGCAAAAACCAACCACACCGACGCGATCGCCAATTACCTCCGGTAAGCTCAACAAATAGTTAGCGCTGGCCTCTAGTTTTTGGGCGGTCTTTTCAATGTTGAGAGCCATCAACAAGCGTCCGGCTTCATCGGGCGACGTAGTTGTTTTTCCCTCGTAAAGGTCAGGCGCTAGGGCAACATACCCTGCTGCTGCAAACCGATCGGCAACCGAGCAAATGTGAGGCACCAACCCCCACCATTCCTGCAATACCAGAACCCCCGGCCCCGACCCTGCCGTCGGAACTGCCAGATATCCTTGCCCTTGAATCTTCGTACCCATGAGTAATCTCCTCAACAATAGGCTGAACGATATGAAAGATAGTATTGTCAGGATTTAAAGCCCCGGTAATGTTGCCGTTCCTTCGCCCTGAAACATGATCCAAGACAGAAAAAAGTTGCTTACGAAAATTGCTAGGAGTGCAGTCACAACTGCGGTTGTTGTCGATTGTCCGACGCCCTTAGCTCCTCCAGTGGTGGTCAGCCCCCAACTAGACCCAATAATGGCAATCAGCGCCCCAAACACAATTGCTTTGAGTACCGCACTGGTCAAATCCCAGGTGGTCAAAAAATTTTGTGCAGAATCAAGAAACACTCGATTTGAGATGCCGTAGAACGAGCTAGCGATGAACACTCCCCCAAGCATGCCTGTCGCAAAGGACAAAATCGTCAAAATTGGTAGCATTAAACAACAGGCAATCACCCGGGGGATGACTAAATAGTCAATCGGGTCAGTTTTCAGCATATAGAGTGCATCAATCTGTTCTGTCACCTGCATCGTGCCGATCTCGGCGGCAAAGGCTGAGCCGACTCGTCCTGTAACAATCACTGCCGTCAAGATAGGGGCTAGTTCCCGTGCTAGGGAAAGGGCAAGTACCCCCCCTACAGCACTACCCGCCCCCAAGTTGATGAACTCCCGCGAGACTTGAATTGTGAATACCATGCCAACTGTTGCCGCAGTTAATAGGGCGATCAACAATGAACCTGGCCCCACCAGCGCCATTTGCTCTAGGATATTACGCCAGTTTAGTTTTCCCTTCAGGAGATGAATAACCACTTGGCCACCCAACAAAATGGCCGCGATGAGTCGGCGAGTCCAGCGTCTAAAACCAAAATTTCCAATGTCGTCTCTCAAGGGTGTTCTCCGTTACAACTAGCATGACGCAGCCCTGTGACGTCCAGAACTGGTGACCTCCAGAACTAGTGACCTCCAGAACTGGTGATGTCCAGAAATGTAATGCTAAGAAACAGGTTCGCTCATAAAGTGACATCTTCCAACCCATGCTATGTCGGCGCAGCGTAGCTCTCAGGGGTAAGATTTCTGGCATGAATGATTGCACGGCCATGCGACGCCACCATTCACGCCTTCAAAGCTGCATTGATGCAGGAGATCCGCCCATCCACCTCAGTTTGGATTAAGCGGGTGTTGGAGCACCGCACTGCAGTGCCCCAACACCTTTGCTTTGCCGTGCGCGCGTACGATCGAGTGGCTATCGAGCGTACAGGATAACTTGCGATGCCCCAACACCGTTGTTTTTCCGTGCGCGCGGCGCACGAAAAGCAACGGTGTTAGCGTATCTTGAATTCACGTTAACCAACGGGTCAGAGGAGTACAACTGTTGCCTAAATTTCTGATATAGTTTCTGAGTTTTTTTCATAGAACTTCAACAAGCATTTTTATGGGAATTTAAGATTTCTCTCATCTGAAGCGGGAATCTCCGATCCACCCCTATTGTGGAAGTACGTTTGCACGACAGCCGTCGTTTCTTGAACTTCAAAGGTCGTCATGGGTTGGATGCAGAATTTATTGCGATCGCTTCTTCTGACCAGTATTTTTGCCTTCCTGGCACCCGTGCTGCTGATCGGCAGTATTTTACTGACGCTGATGGGCCTGACCTACGTTCCTGGCCTCGATACCATGGCTCAAGCTGGCATCCTGCAGGCGATGCAATTCTTGCAGGTGTTCGGTAGTGGCAGTGCCCTACGCGGCAGTCTGGTGATTGGCGTTGTTTGCAGCCTGGTTGGTGTTCTGTTTGACAGTTTTACCTTTTACCGGGGACAAAACCTGCGAGATATGCGTAACTCCGATGGATAACCGGAGCACCTTGAAGAGGAGGGAACATTCGGCTAAAAAGTCTTATCCTGGAGTGTGGAATTGCGCTTCAGGAAGGCTATGGTTTCGAGTCGTTGGTTTGTAGCATTAGGCGATCGCTCCCCCCAAGAGCAGCGTCGGGTTCTGGGAGGGGTTCGTCGATCGCTCCTTATGCTGATGGCGATCGCGCTTTTGTGTCTAGGCATCCCTCAGTCTAGTTGGGCAGACGCAACGGCTCAACCCGCGATCAACATTCAACCCTACATCGACCGAGTGGTGAACAATATTACTGAGTTCACCCTCGATAATGGCATGAAGTTTATTGTCCTGAAGCGCGATAAGGCACCCGTCATTTCCTTCATGACCTACGTAGATGTGGGATCTGCCTACGAAGCGGAGGGCAAAACGGGGGCTGCTCACTTTTTGGAACATCTTGCCTTCAAGGGAACTACCCGCATTGGCACGACCAACTATCGGGCAGAGCGTCCGCTGTTGAACCGCCTAGACAGACTGTTCGACCAGATTCAAGCGGCTAAAGCGGCTGGGAAACCTGATGCCGAGATCAAATCCTTGCAGGAGCAGTTTGAGACCCTACGTAAGCAAGCGGCTAGCTACGTGCGGCAGAATGAGTACGGGCAAATTGTTGAGCGGGCAGGCGGGGTAGGGCTAAATGCCACCACCTCTGCCGATGAGACTCGCTACTTTTACAGTTTTCCGGCCAACAAGTTGGAACTGTGGATGTCGCTAGAGTCCGAGCGTTTCCTGGAACCCGTGTTTCGCGAGTTCTTTGAAGAGAAGGATGTCATTTTGGAAGAGCGGCGCCTCCGGACAGACAACTCCCCCATTGGCAAAATGATTGAGGAGTTCCTCAAGACGGCCTTTCCTGGTCATCCCTACGGTCGCCCAATTATTGGCTATGAAGAGGATATTCGCAACCTCACCCGCCAAGATATTCAAGATTTTTACGACAAATACTACACGCCCAACCACATTATTTCAGTTATTGTGGGCGATGTAGACCCGGCCCAGGTGAAGGAATTGGCGCACGTTTACTTTGGCAGATACAAAGCGCAATCGCAGGCCCCCGACGTGCAAGCAACCGCTCCGGTGCAGACGGCTCCCCGTGAAGTCACCCTCCGCCTACCCACCCAACCCTGGTATCTGGAAGGATATCAGCGTCCCTCAGTGCGCGATCGCGATCACGTAGTCTACGACATGATCAGTTCAATCCTGTCGGGTGGTCGCACCTCCCGTCTCTACCGGGCGCTGGTTGAGCAGAAGTTGACACTGAATATTGCGGTGATGAATAGCTTTCCGGGCGATCGCTACCCCACGATGATGCTGCTATACGCGCTGACCGCTCCAGGACACACCCCTGAAGAAGTGGCTGCCGTCATCGGCAGGGAACTAGAACGCCTGAAGAGGGAACCCGTTTCTGCGGAAGAACTAGATCGGGTCAAGACCCAAACTCGGGCAGGGCTATTGCGCCTGCTGGCCTCGAATGAAGGCATGACCGATCTGCTCTCAGAATATGAGGCTAAAACAGGAAGCTGGCGCAACTTGTTTGAAGAACTCAAAGCGATTGAAGCGGTGACTGCGGCAGACGTGCAACGAGTCGCCCGTGCAACCTTTGTGCCTGAAAAGATGACGATTGGCAAGTTGCTGCCGCCCGAAGCGTCCCAATCGTGACGTTGAGTCCACCAGCAGTTCTTGGTTCGCTCTAACTCTGCTCTGCCGATGACCAGCACCCTTTAATCGCGTGTTTTTAAGTCCTTCTTGAAAGCAACACCAATTGCCACCCGGATCAAAGCCTGATCGACTAAAATTGCGAATGTAAATCATCATTAAGAAATTTTTATGGTGGTCAATCTTGCTCAAGAGGTTTCTGCCACCTGGCAGGCAGCGCAGGATGCCACAGCCCTGCGTCACGTTTTTGAGGCGATCGCACCGACAAGTTGCCCCTACGATTACAACTTTCACATGCACACGGTCTGTTCCGATGGCAAACTGCAACCTGAAACACTCATCGAACAGGCTACCAGGCTGAATCTGCGGGGACTGGCAATCACTGACCACCACAGCACGAATGGCTTCCGGCGCGCCCAGCAGTGGCTAGAGCAACAGCGTCAGCTCAACCCCGATGTGGCTTTTCCCCAGCTATGGAGCGGCATTGAGGTGAATGCAGGGCTTTTAGGGGATGAGGTCCATATTCTGGCCTATGCCTTTGATCCCGATCATGCAGCGATCGCCCCCTATTGCCAGAATACGGCGGCCACCGGAGAAGATTACCTGGCAGAACGGGTCATTGCTGCCATCCATGCTGCTGGCGGCATTGCGGTCCTCGCTCATCCTGCTCGTTATCGGCGATCGCCAGAAGACCTGATCCCCAGCGCTGCCCGCCTAGGCATTGATGGCATCGAAACCTACTATGCCTACAACAACCCAGAACCCTGGATCCCCAGCCCGCGCCAAACTGAACTGGTGAAGCGCCTAGGAGAAGCGTTTCAACTGTTGCATACCTGTGGCACGGACACCCACGGGTTAAGTATTTTGCAACGCCTTTAATGGGGTGATGAGTTTTGGTTGATGCTCTCGCCTAAGTCTGTTGCCATACCCTGCAATTGAAACCGACTCCGTCGCTGATTAAGTCGGTTTGATGGGGTGTAAGACGGATGCGCAGCACCCGTCTTACACCCCATCAAACTGCTATTTTATACGGAATCCATTGCTTATAGGGTCGGTTAGTTTTTGGTA
>DVEB01000320.1 GCA_015295905.1 Synechococcales cyanobacterium M55_K2018_004 | reverse complement strand
CAACAAACCGACTCAATAACCGACGGAGTCGGTATGAGACCCGCTGCACCAGTAGACCAAAGTCGATTCCAGGTAAATGAGCGTGCGGAACTTGGCATCTGCCGCCTCGACTCCCGACCTTGGGAGCAGGGAAGGCAGACCAGCTAAAATCAGGGGGAGTTGAGAGGCTCAGGGTGTTCGAGTTGATGGATCGGGATCTCTACCACAAACTGAGTGCCTGCAGCTGGAGTTGATTCATACCAGAGCCTGCCGCCGTGCTTTTCCCTAACAATTTGATAGCTGAGTGCTAGTCCTAACCCCGTCCCTTTACCGACGGGTTTTGTGGTGAAAAAAGGATCAAACAAGCGCGATCGCACCTGTTCTGGAATACCGATGCCATTGTCTGCAATCGTAATTCTGATGCGGTTGCGATTGTACACTTCAGTGCGGATCCAGATCCGATTCTCGTCGGACTGTGTTTCAGCAAAAGGCTTTTGGTCTAAAGGTAATTCACCCTTGGAAGCGAGAAAATGTCGTTTTTGTTCTTTTTCCTCAAGGGCATCAATTGCATTGTTGATCAGATGGAGAAACACTTGATTGAGTTGCCCTGGATAGCATTCTATCTTGGGTAGATCACCATACTCTTTGATGACTTGAATGGCAGGGCGATCGGCACTTTTTTCGAGTCGATGATGCAGGATTAACAGAGTGTTTTCGATGCCGTCATGCAAATTTGCTGGCTTAAATTCAGCTTCATCTAAACGAGCAAAGTTACGCAAAGCAAGAACAATTTCTCGCACTCGGCGTGTGCCAGCCTGCATGGAGTGAATTAGACTGGGCAAATCTTCAGCTAAAAAACTGAGGTCAATCTCCTCAACTTTTTGCCGAAGCACCTCAGGCGGATGAGGGATGAGCTGCTGATAAGCCTGCACCAAGTCTAACAAATCCGTTGTGTAGGTCTTGACGCAGGATAAATTACCATAAACGAAGTTGATGGGGTTATTGATCTCGTGGGCAATCCCAGCAACCAAAATCCGTAACGAAGACATCTTTTCCGATTCAATTAACCTCATCTGAAGCGTCTTCAGTTTACCCAGAGCTTCCTCTAGCTCACGGCTACGATTTTCCAATTCTAGCTTTGAGTGCTCTAGGTCACGAATTACCCCTTTAAGTAACTTTTCTCGCTGGTCGCTAGCATCTTCCAACTGCCGCCGATCGGCTTCCGATCGTTCCAACTTTTTGATCAGAATTCGATTTTGTTTCCTTAATGCTTGAATCTCTGCTTGAATTTCATCGCTCCTCATTTCAGTCATCATAATCGTAACAGGATGAAGGACTTTGAGTCGTCCCAATTCTAAAAACTAGGGCGATAGATGGGAGACGCGGGAGCATGAGAGCATATCACCTTTGCCAGCCCTCATTCCCCAGCCCCTTCTCCCGACTTGGGAGAAGGAGAACCGAGCCTCTCAAAGTCCCTCTCCCAAGCAGGGAGAGGGACTGAGGGTGAGGGCAAACGTGACATGCACCCAGGGAGCATTGTCTCCCATCCTCTTTGCCACTAAATCCGTCGTGAGAGTTTGAAGAATTGGTAGAACTGACGCTTGCAAGGTCTAAAACTCTTAGTTTTCTGTGGGGCAGACAGCCCTCCTCAAAATTAGTGGGTACCTAGCAGGAGTGTAATGAACGTTTCCTGATGATAGTAGTTTTGTCCGTGTGCCTCCAGCGGGGCAAATTCACCGTAGGTGTAGAATCCACAGATGGGGATTGGCCTTGGCAAGGCATTCTTCACAAGCTGGTATTCATCCTTTGCCCGTGTGCCCAACAGCCAACGACGACAGCAGCAGGAAAACAACAGCACTGCTTCTGGTTCTGTGCCAGGATAACGCTCTAGTGCGGTCTTAAAGGAAGTCTCGGCAGCTTCAACCACCTGATCGCGACTAATTTCTGTAACCTGTACCGTCGCGTGTTCGGGAATGTTTCCCAGGAAGTTAATCCCGTTTGTTTCAGGATTATAGGTGTTGGGCACCCGCATATAGTAGCGATCGCTCTCTCCGGTGTAAACCGCTAGGGGGTTTTCGGCGGTGGGGTGGCGATCGCCCAAGTAGCGTTGGTAAAACTCAATCGCTGGTTTGCCATCAATTTCGTACAGAACAGTTCCGTCCGCCCTCGTCACCACACTTTTTTGGCCGATGGGTTGCCAGCCGCATCCCGTCCCGAAAGAGATATGTAGGTCTCCTGAAAATATCAACACAGGCAGGGCATCAGTGAAGACCTCAGTGCCGCAGAATTGATAGGTGGTTTGAAATCTGAATTGGTCTCCTGCTGCGCCTCCCACCACAGGAACCTGATGGCCTAAGGCTAGGTTTAACCCCGTGAGAATAGACTCACCGCTGGTAGTGGTGCCATCAGCTGTATAGCTGGCCGGAATAGTGATACAGAGTTTGGCAGGTTGCTGGCTTTTTTGCATAGCCTGCTGAACCGCCTGCTGGGCAGCGGCGATCGCATCTTCCTGGGTTTTGACCCCCACCCCCGCATGGATTTCTACTGTGTCAGAAGAAAACAGCATGAGGGTTAAGGAATCCTGCTGAAATCCCATGACGGAAGACATTTCGCCATCGGTCGTACATCCAATCAACTCAATGGATGGAAAGACACGATGGATTTCTTGCAGAATCAGAGCATACTCAAAGTCAATTCCAACGAACAAAATACCAGCCTGCGGTGTAACACCATTCAGAGCGCTAAGGCACTGCTCGATTGCTTCTAAAACTGCATCTTTAGAGGATGGATCGTCGCTGTGTCCAACTACAACTTTCAACATAGGTTTTCCTCATGCCAACAAATCACTTAAGCCACACGGCGGTTCTTCCTGACTTTGTGTCGAGTGTGCAGTATCTCCACTCAAAGTCAAAGCTGCTGAGACATTAAGACCAATTCCAGAAACTAGGCGACAGATGGGAGCAGGGAGTATTGTCCCCTTGGGGAAACTCGATCCCTCATCCCCTGCCGTATAGCGCTACACGCATAGGTGTAGGACAACAGGATTTGTGGAAAACTCTGCGCCGCGGGGTTTCCCACAAATTGCATTTGACATCATGAGCGTGTAGCGTCATAAGATCTGTCATCAGAGTTTGAAGAATTGGTGCAAGACGTTGGTTGATACGCGAAGTCAGGAGGGGGCAACACGGTGATGGGGAAAATTTTTTCTCAGAGCAACATTACAATTTAGAGTTCCCAGGCAAGGCCGCATTGAGTCAAAGCCAGAAGAACGCTCAGCGATTTTGCGGAGAAACCATAACAATCGAGGATGACCTCGACGCCACCCTGATGAGCCATGAATCAGCAGCGAAACCGTGTTTGCCGCAATGTGAGGGGGCGCTGAAAACCAGTTTTTTATCTACGAGAGTAAAATGGGTGGCCAGCAGTCTCAGCAATTGTGCTGAACGGGGTGATTGCACCCACAAGCGGGGGCATGCCTAGGTGAGGCGGTGTCGGTCTTAATCACCCACCACAAGCCAAACGACGCGATCATAGGCTGACGCAGGATAGTTTGTTGGAGAGCAAGCCAGCGTCAACTGGGTGCATGTCACGGTTGCCCTTACCAAATCTCTCTCCCAACCTAGGAGAGGGACTTTCAACCTAGGAGAAGGCGCTGGGGAATGAGGGCCTGCAAAGGTGACATGCTCTAGAGGTGACATGCTCTCCCCATAACTTAACGTGATGATTTATAGACATAATAAAAATCCCGTTTTCCTATCTCTTCCCCTCAAGAGATAGGATGTTTTACTGAAGTTGCTTGTGCTGCCGACCCTATCGGTGCTATCCAGTTAGGCCATTCAGTTAGAGAGGTTCTGGTTCATGACTGCTGTTACTCAAAAAATTCCAAGCTTCTGCGAGGGGATTCAATATTTCAGAAACGAGTTTCCAGGCTTTGAGACCTACGCGAAGGCTGCTGCGATTGCAGAGGGGGCAACAGCGATCGCCTCACCGACAGACCCGGCAGCCATCTACCAGACTCTGCTGTATGCCGATGCCCTCCGTTATCTAACCGTCCAAATCTGTGGTAGCAAAGCTTCAGGCCACCCTGGTGGGTTTGCTAGCCAAGTCGAGGCTTACGCGGCGTTGGTAATGCTGGGCTACAAAAACATTGTGACCGAAGTGGGGCACCATGCTCCCGGCTTCTATAGCGCCATGTTTCTCGATCGCTCCCTAGAAGACATGGGCATTGAGACGGTGCAACAACTGCGCGATCGCTTCCGCGAACGACATGGCCTGCTGGGGCACCTATCGGGTTTCATCCCTGGTTTATTGGCTCCTGCTGGTCCACTGGGGCAAGGGCAACATTTTGGTATGGCTGGCGCCCTGCTGCATCGCAACACCCTGTTCCCCTTCACCGTTGGCGATGGAGGACTGGGCGAACCCTACGTCATTAGTTCGATGCAGCACTTCCACACCGCCTATCCGGAGGTGACCAACTTCCTGCCGGTGCTGGTGTGGAATGGGTTTTCCCAGGAACACCACAGCATGGTGTCGCTGAAGTCTAATGCGGAGATGATCAACTACTGGCGCGGCAACGGCTTCGAGGAAGTGGTGTTGGTGGATGCGAAGGAATTTGATGACCAGAACCAACCCGGCGATTACGTCGATAGCACAGCGTTTAGCTTTGAGCGACGGCTGGCCTTTACGGAAGCGGTTTTAGTTGGTGTAGACCAAGCGGCCAAGGCGGCTTTGGGCGGCAAACTAACGGTCTTCATCATCAAGCAACTGAAGGGAGCCGGAGTGCATGCACGCGGGGCCAAGTCTCACAACCTCTACCCCAAAGACACCCTAGACGCCCCTCACATTGTCAATGCCCTTAAGGAACGCGCTCTGCCGCCAGCCGCTTGGCAGCTTGTGAGAACCAACTGCGAACGAGCTGGGGGTGGCCCGGCGTCTAAAACGGTGGTAACCGAATTTGAGCTACCGCTTGCCGATTTAGGCGCTTTGCCAATGACGGAACATCCCGTAGGCGGCGACCCCAAAGTTGCCACTACAGCGATGGGTGAGCTAGTAGCCTATGTGGGAAGGAGCGATCGCACTTACTTGGTCACCAATGCAGACGGAAACGAAGCTTCGGGCATCGCCAACATCAACCAAGCCTTAAAGATCATTCACCCGACGGAAGACCCTCTCTATAACCAAGCGCCTAGTGGCCAGGTCTACGAACCCCTGAGTGAAGATGCCTGTGCCGGGCTAGCGGCTGGCTTGGCCCTCTTCGGTGCTCGGACGCTGTGGTGTTCCTACGAGTCTTTTGCGGTCAACGGTTTGCCCATCTGGCAAACGGTCACGCAGGCTATGGCGGAACTGCGTCGCCCCACGCCTGCCACCATCACCCTGTTTACCGCCGGTGCCCTGGAGCAGGGGCGCAATGGCTGGACACACCAGCGACCTGAGATTGAAGCCTACTTTGCCGCCATGATGCGCAATGGCAATGTTTTTCCCCTATTTCCCCCCGATGCCAACAGCATCCAGGTGTGCTACGAGTGGGCCTTGACGACCAAGAACAAAGGGGTGGTGATCACCGCCAGTAAGTCTCCCCTGCCAATTCGTACCACCTTTGCCCAGACGCGCCAGGCTCTTCAGGATGGAGCGGTCACACTGCACGAAGTGGCCGGGGGCAAAACGGTTGTCTTTGCAGTCGTGGGTGACATGATCTTGATGCCTGTGTTTGAAGCGGCGGCCTCCCTTGAAGCGGAAGGGATTGGTGTTCGCATCGTTTCTGTGGTCAGTCCTCGTCGTCTCTACCGCTCTTCGGATGTGCTGTGGGATATCTGCTCCGAGCCTGATGGTGGATTTTTGGATGATATTGGCTTCGAGCGGCTATTTGGCGGGGATGCGCTGATTGCTGTCACCGGGGGAGCCAGTGCCATGCTAGAGCCAATTATGCTGCGGGCCACCTGCAAGCGCGATGTGTTCGCTTGGAAACGGGGTGAAACGACAGCGAGCGCCGGAGAACTGATGGCCCTCAATGGTATTACTGGCGAAAACTTGGCAAAGCGGGCGATCGCCCTAGTTCATTAAGCCATGCTCTCCTGGGAAACACCACGACCCGCACATTTGCAAGGCGTCTCTGATGGAAGACGTCAGTTTGGGTGAGGAGGGTTTTGGGTCACCGCGCTCGGCGCGGTGACCCAAAACCCTTTTAACTAGAACTGACATTAGAATAACTAGGATTGGCAGGAGACTTTAGGACATGCTTCACCTTAGGACAACTCTCTACATCGCTCAAGCTCAATCCTCTCAGTCTCAGGAGCCATCAATGATTGATCAATCAGGGGAAGACTTAATCTATGTGGGACTAGGGGGATTGGCGATCGCCCTCGTTTTGATCGTTGGCATCTTTAGTCGCCGCTTTGCAGAAACGATTATTGCCGCTGTTGTTTTAAGTGCTTTCATCATTCTGCTAGTCATTTTTGCCTAAGTTCCTCCAGTGAATTCCTTCATCAAGGGTGCTTGAGTAATCGTGCAGGAAACTGTCCAGATCGTTTTTGTCATTGCCTATCCTACTGCCTGAACAGTTGTGTAACCTGTGCTTCGTGCAATTGTGCGCCAAACTAGGTACTCCTGGACTTGCTTTCTGCGATACGCTCTTTTCTTGTGATGTCAGTCGATTCTTGTTACGTCAGTCGATAGCAGCGTCATTTAGCCTAGTCATTGCTCTTGAGCCCTAGAATTCGATGGTTCTTTCGCGACGACAGTTCATTACGCTGATGAGTTTAGGCGCGGCGGGGGCAGCCTTTTCGCTGCCCTTCAAACGCCTCCATCCTGCTGCGTGGTTGAGCCAAGTGCAGGCAAGCGCCACCTACGGCCCTCTGCGGCGTGACCCAGATGGATTGCTAGACCTGCCTGTTAGATTTCGCTACCGAGTGTTTTCGCGGGAGGGCGATCGCATGAGTGATGGCTCTCGTGTGCCGGGGCGACATGATGGCATGGGAGCTTTTGCCGATGCCACCGGAAATACAGTGCTGGTGCGGAATCATGAGTTGGCTCCCCGTCATGCTGAGGGAATCCAAGCGCCACCGGACCGCCAGTATGACCCACTGGGCAAAGGGGGCACAACAACGCTGATTGTGTCTCCCGATCGCCAACTTCTGCGTCACTATGTTTCGCTGGCGGGAACGGTGCAGAATTGTGCAGGTGGCACCACGCCCTGGGGCAGTTGGGTGAGTAGTGAGGAAACAACACTCACGCCTGCCGAAAATTCATCCTTGCATCCAGATCGCGTCAGCAAACGCCATGGCTACAACTTTGAAGTGCCCGCAACAGCAGCAGCACCTGTCGTCCCTAGGCCTTTGATTGCCATGGGCCGGTTTCGTCATGAGGCGATCGCCGTTGACCCCCGCACTGGCATTGTGTACCAGACGGAAGACCGAGAAGATGGCCTGTTTTATCGGTTTATTCCCGCTACGCCTGGTCGGCTAGAGGCCGGACGACTAGAAGCCCTGCGAATTCCCGCAGTCCCCCAGGCCATCACCCGCGCCCAGTTTCCCCAGGGAATTGCGATCGCCGTTGATTGGGTGCCGATCGAGGACGTTGATCCACCGGAAGATACGGTGCGCCTGGAAGGATTTCGCAAAGGAGCGGCGCAGTTTTCCAGAGGGGAAGGTATCTGCTATAGCGATGGGATGACCTACTTTACCTGCACGAATGGGGGCAATGTTCCCCACGGCCAAGTGTGGCGCTACGTTCCGGGCCACACCCCAGAGGCGGGCGGCACCCTGGAATTGTTTGTGCAACCTGATGATCCCAACATTCTGGACTACCCCGACAACTTGGTCATGGCACCCTGGGGCGATTTGCTCGTTTGTGAGGATGGCGGCGGCGAACAATATATTGTTGGGATCAAGCCCAATGGAACGTGCTATCCCTTTGCCAGAAATGCCTTGAATATGGCGGAGTTTGCTGGGGTCTGCTTTTCCCCCGATGGTCGCACCATGTTTGTGAACCTCTATCAGCCGGGGATGACCTTTGCCATCTGGTCTGAGGCGGGCTAATTGGTGGTGTTAGTTGGGCGATTGCCGCCAGCCTTGACTTTCCAAGCCCTCGTGGTTCCCCAACCCCTAAACGCCCAATCCCTCAATTAAGGTATGGGTGACGAATATGGCCAGGGCGTTAATCTCATCTGGCTGTGTGAAGGGTAATTGCCGATCAATCAACAGCATGGCTAGGCCATGCACCAATGACCAGGCCACCAATCCCAATTGGGTAATATCGCCTGGTCGCACGACACCTGCCTCCTGCCCCAGTTGAATTTGCTTGAGTAGCACGCCAAAGGCATTGATATTGGCGTTAGAGCCTTCGGGTGGGGCCAATTTTGCGAGGGGGAAGTTGCCAAACATGACCCGATAGTGGGAGGGATGGGCGATCGCAAACTGGACGTAGGCAATACCTGTTGCAGCCAGCCGCTCTAGTGGGTCATCCGGAGCTTGGTCAATGCCGCGCAGCATCGCTGCTGTCAGACCTGCAAAGCCTTGCTCCGCCACGGCAACGAGTAAGTCTTCCTTGTCTTGAAAGTGGCGATAGGGTGCCGCATGGGAGACGCCTACCCGACGTGCCACCTCTCGTAGGGAAAGACTGTTGGCATCCCGTTCTGCAATGAGGGCGATCGCTGCGTCAATCAACGCCTGCCGCAAGTCCCCATGATGATATCCAGATTTCTCAACCATTCTTTTAATGTAGCAGTTGATATAGCGTGCATCGCGCGCCCTATCAACGCGACAAAGTTTGCTCGGCGAATGATTAAACCTGAGTGATGTTCTGCAGATCCTGAATCAAAGGAGCACAACAATAGACCATTGCAGCCCGGCTATCGACATTTAACTTAGCAAAGATGCGACGCAAGTGAGTTGCCACAGTCCATTCACTGATATGTAATTTTTTGGCAATTTTCTTATTGGGTAAGCCTTGAGCAACGAGTGTGGCAATTTGTAATTCTCGGCCGGTTAGTAAGGCAGCCAACGCAACTGGAGCGCTGTCTGTGCAGGATTGAACCTCAACAATCATGAAAATTTGATTCTCCAGGGTGAAGTGATCTACTTCTGAGAAGTTTAAAATATTCAGATTTGCAAGACAGGTACTTAACGCTGCAGCTATTTCATCTTCTGGTTGAGATGCTTCAGCCACAACGACAAGATAGCGTATATCTTTTATCACAAACTCACTAACAACAGCGAGAAGAAGATTTGAATTGATACATCCTGGTATCTGATTTGAAATTTTTGCTAATATCATCGCACTTCCTCAAGAAATTTTTCAGAATGAACAGACAGTGGATGAGTGTGATATTCAATTCAAAGTTTTTTCAAGAGTGACGATTGATCAAAAATAAGAATCTTGGAAGCTGACGATAAAGTCAACAGCAACTTTTTAATGATTACAGAGTTATAAATTAAGATAAGGTCTTATCAACAAACATAGTGCTTATCTTGCTTTTTTTGAAGTTAACTTTTATTAAAAGTGTCTACGCCGACCCCAAAAATTACCAGTATTCGTCGTCCTTGTGGATTATTTCGAAACCTGAGTGAATCTCTTGTTGATGTTGTGTGGGGAAACGCAGTACTCCCGCACAACATCAAGATGTTTAGCCACTGCAAGCATCTGTTTATACGTAAAGCCTGGGAGAACTCTGAGTGAGCCTCTGGCGCGAGGCAGAATTAGAGGGAATCGCTTGCTGCACTTTGCTTGGCCTGCCTGTAATGGGCCAATAACTCTTGGCGGGTGGAAGTCGTCTCAGACCAAACAGGACGGCCAGGTTTGCCTGAGTATCTCTCACTGGGTGTAACCGGCTAGCTGATCCAGTCAGCAGGGGGGTAACCCCAGGGCCATGGCCACTGACGGTGCTGTCGCCATGGACAACGACGCCAATGGTGGTGCGTCCCTGACGCAGGGCAGGCCCAAAGCGTGTGTCACCCTGTATAATCGCGACCAAATCGCCAAAGCGCAAGCTTTCTAGCCGGTAGCGGTGACGCATACCGGGATCAAACAGTTGAATATCCACATCCCCGCGCCACACTGTGTTTTTGCCCAGACCGGAGCCCATCAATGCAGCCGGAATCGTGTGGGTGACGGGAATTTCTAGACCGCCTTCAATTTCTCGGATGTTCCAGCGTTGCAGTAGAGCAGGGGAACAGTTAGCCACGGTAATGTCGGGGTGATCAATCAACTGCAGCCCCAGACCGTAACTATAGATTTGGATGCGATCGCCAATCTGAAGTTCCTTTAACACCGGGGTCGGAAAATCCACCAGCACATGGTCAATCCCCCCATGTTTACCGGTAACCAGCCCTTTCTCTCCCCGACAGGGGCCGCTGATCACCCTGGCACTGTTGCCCACGCAGGCATAGGTGATCAGGGCATTATTAGGGCCACGCCGCCCCCCGACCACTTCACGACTATTGTTGTGGAGGGCAACACCGGGCTCAATGTGGTCGCCCGCCAACCCGACGCAGCGATCGCCGATCCGCTGGTTAATCACAATCCCCCCTGTTGTCGGGAGCACCCGCGGCACCCCATCATGACCAATCCGATAAGCATTGGCGGCTCCCACCGGATGGGCAATCTGCCCCATCACCGTCACCATCACCAGATCGGGATGGTTGATCTGGAGGCCATTGAGATCCATTGCTAGTGAGTTACGCATAGTCAAAAGAGGGGGGCATTCTAAAATGGGTAGTCCCATTTCTTAAAGGATGGAGAATAATCGGACAATTTTGAGGGCTTTGCAGCAAGAGGCTGCCAATTTTAGGCTATTTTCTCTGTCCTTTATGAAAGGGCACTACCGTCACTGTCTACAGTGCCAATGTAGATACCAGAAGCTAGAGCAGATAGGGCTTGAAGAGCAGATAGATGCCCCCTGTGTTCGGCAGCCACTACTTGTATTCGCGGATCTCTTTGAGCATAGTGCTGGGCAATTTCTAAAGACCGATCGGTGGAGCCATCATCCCAAATAATCAGCTCAAAGTCACCCCTGGTTTGTGCCAGAATGCTCTCGATCGCAGCACTCAGATACTGTTCCCGGTTATAGACGGTCATGATGATGGAAATCGGTGCTGCCATAACGTGCCTCATGGGGGGATTCAATGCATTTTTCTGACTTAAAGCCGTCTTGGGTTAGGGCAGCGGGGCCGGAATTCTGGGCGATCGGGCGACGATGCCACGACGCAGTAAACCCAACCGTTCCCACTGCTGTGCGGAAGCCACATCAACCGGAACGCCCCCGATCAAGACAGCATCCTTAAAGCTATAGGCTCCCCTACTCTCGATCGTCTGTCCGCTTTGCTGATTCAGTCCGGCATCTTCTAACATCAATCGTTCGGGAACGCCAGCAGCAAACGCCCCTTGATGCCCCACCTGCACGATCGGCCCGGTTTCATGGCCTTGGTAGTCATACCGTCCAGTTTGTCGTCTACCGCTGGCGGTGATGCGAGTCGTTTTGCGCCAGTCGTAGGTCACCTGCCCATTGGGTAAACGGCGACGAACGACCAAAAAGTGGAGGGGATGGCGAGGGTGACTGACACGACGCAGGGCATCTCTCAAAAATGCACGGGTTGAGGTTCGCGGTCTGCGCCTTGGGGGTTGGGTGACGAATAGAGAGTAACCATGAATGCTACGCTCCAGCCTATCGGACTCTGACTTCAGAGTATCCATTACCTGATTGACAAAGGATTGCATCATCTATTCCAGAATTTAGACAGCCTTTGGGGAAATTGTCCTATGGTGGCAACACCTCTGGCTCCGCCCATGGAAGTGCTCCACCAGTCGGGGATTAGCTGGCAAACCTATGAGACTTGATCGCCTCCAGATGTATGTGGATTGGGGTGTGGCAGAGGTTTGGGTCTATGATGGCGAATCTCTGGTCATCCAACAGTGGCAAAATGGCATGTATATCACCTCCCAAAGGAGTCAGTTTTTGACAGGTATCCCGATTCCAGAGATGGCGGGATTTTTACAACAAGCAGGAAGGGAAGATTATCTAACGCTGGTGAAAGCATTTCGGGGTTGGGTGAGGGGGCAGATAGGGAAATAGGGGAAGCGATCGCGGGTTAGAGGTTGAGAGACTTGAGCGATCGGATTTAGTTTTTTTAATCAGGGGCGATTTCCCTCAAATGGGAACTATCTGTTGCTGGAATCCTCCGATGGTGACACGGTAACGAATTTGCCTTCAGTCATGTAGCTGCTGCACTCAATAGACAGGATTGGCAATAAAACGGTATAAATGGGCTCAAAAACCTGCTGCGTAAGTGTTTGAGGCTATTTTGAGGCGATCTGTGAAAGCCTCGCACAGCAAGCTTCCTACTATTTCCAATTAAGTCTAATATTTCAAGTTACGCTGATATCACCCAAAAGCACACAATTCGAGTTACTGTTGGCTACCCATATTTCGAGATAGTAATTCCCTGATGGTAGCCCTCTCCAGATGAAGCTAGCAGTGCGAGAAACCGGAAATCTCACAGAACCAAAGCTTTGATCGGGCCTATACCAGGGTTCACTTTTTCGCAGTTCAATATAATATTCCCTGATTGGACAAGCTGCTGGCCTGTCCCATCGGGCAAAACTACTGACCGTAACCGAACCACTGGTTACAGGAAAAATTCTGCTTCGAGGTAGTCGAGTACGAATTCTAAATGAGCTTGTAAAAGAGTCACTTTCTGTCCCTTTGTCAAACGTATCTATTGCTTCTAATTCATCCATAATTAGGCGATCGAGAGATTGCATAACACACTGTCCTTGATTAAAAATTGAGTCAGGAAGCAATACCGATGTCACTGATTTGCAATCAGAAATTGCTATGGAAGGGTATACCAAAAGCCCTGAGCGCCATCCCATAAATTCATCATGTCCATTGCTGATAATCCAACAGCATCCTCCAGTTCCGCATTGAGTTCGGAAAACGCCAGTTCCTCATCCCATTGGGAGGTTGGGCTGATCGTTGCTGCTGCCGGTACCATCAGGTGCAAAACGACTAAATTCAGCCCTGACCAGAGCAGTTTGGATAAGCCTGCATGGACTAAGAGATTGCGAAGATAATTGCGTTCGACTTCCGCGATCGCATCCTTCGCACTCACTTCATGGCAGGTGATGTTCCACTGCTCCAAGGTTTCACAAATGGCGGGGGGATCGTTGAGCTGGGCGGCTTCCGTCGATCTGTGGGTGAGAATGCAGGCGGGGCGGGCGGCAGCAAGGGCGGCTAAATCTCGAAAAGCGAGAGTGAGGGTTTCTGATCTAGTCGATCGCTGGTCGAGATAACTATCCAACCCTTGAGCCAGCGATTCCCAGCGCCAGATCAGGTTAGCATCCGTGCCGGGGGGAACCGAGGATTCGCCAATCACATCCGCCAGAAAATGAATATTCCAGGTATTGCGATCGCTGTTCGCCCGCAAATTTTCCCACTCGCGCAGAGTACGAATGATCTGTTGGGATAGGTTACGGTGCTGTGCTGAAGACATTTCTCGATAGGGCTGACTCAGCAGGCGTTCTGGCTGTTGCACATAGATTTGTGGATTGTCCAGCATGTGCCAGAACTCCCGCACGACCCAGAGTTCAACCCATTCTCCCAATTGTTTGACCAGGGGCAAGCCATAATCGGATAGTACTAGGGTTGGATCTAACACACAGGCCCAACGTTTTTGATTCAGTGTAATCGATACATCGGGAAGCAGGGTCGCGGTCATGATAACCCCCTCTCCAAGAAATTACAAATTTGAATGGATTTTCAATAACGGTTTAAACCTTTAGCTCGCTTCAGCTCCAGCAGACTTTACCAATCAGGCGATTAAGACTCACGCCATGGCTGACTGGGCACCAACAATACTTTGCAGCGCTGGTGTGACCCCTCGGAAACTGCGCCCTTCAGGGGTCATGCGATAAGCAGCAATCCAGGCTTCCGCGTGGCTACCCATTGGTCGTAGTTCTGACTGGAAGAGAATCGGATCCAGGGCAGTCTTGAAGTCGTTATCGGCCACGAATTGGAGGATGCGGCGACCACTTTCGGCCATCTTGGCCCGTTGAGAAATTTCGCCAATGCCACCCAAATAGCGGTTAGAGACAATTTCAATCACATCCCACTTGGTGTTGGCATCAAAGGCCTTCTTGATATCCGGGGTATCGAGCAACTGCAACACCGAGTTGAGATAGTGTCCCGTTTCAATCGTTAGGGCCAGAATATTACCGTAGGTAGAGCGATCGAGGGCATAACGCAAATCCAACCCAATCCGCTGGACGGTGCCAATACTACCAAAGGGGCGTTGTTCAATCAGTGGGCCACCGCGAATTACTTCGCCAATCAGCAGGTCACGGAAGTATTGGGCCACGGCCACCATAAAGCCAACAAACTGGCGGTGAAAGTTGGCATTGACCACAGACCCTGCCGGGGCCTGGGCATTGCCATAGTTAAAGGCACGACGATAGGCCACCATGCGATCGCGCAGGGTATACCGTAACGGCTTCCATTTCTCCAGCAGGTAGAGTCCCCGCGCACCAGGGCCACGCTGAATCCGCATTCGGCCTTCCCGGAACAGGCGTTGCAATACCTGGATTACCTGGAATACCTTCATGCGCTCATGCTGATAGATGTAGTAAAGTTCCGCGGCGGCGTGGAGCTGGCTGGGAACAACCGAGTCATCAAAGTCAGGTTGGATATAGGGATAGGAGACATTTTCAAAGGGAACAGGCCCTTTGCCGCCAAAGCCAATCAGATCCAGAAAGCTGTCGGGACTACCGCTGCCATCAGCGGCATTTTTCAGCAGTTCTCCAAACCGATCTTCCAGTTGTTGCTCATACTGCTTGCGCTCTTCCGCTGGCATCGCTGCCAGTTGATCTCGGAGAAATTGGCTCCACAAGCGTTGAATAGTTTCTGTTGTGTTGTAGCTCATAGCAGACTTCCTCAGATCAATTCGTTATGCCCAATAGATGAGCTAGTCACTGGTTACGTTATAGGTTGAGCTAAAGTAAGCAAGAATCTGTTGACGAAGTTCCTGAATTTCTATAAATCGCTGAACCCGAACGGCAAATTGGTTGGATTCTAGGGGATGAAAAGCTTGTCTCAGAGAATTTTGTAGCTGGGGTACCTCTGCAATTAAAGCCATCAGTTTGGGTAAATTTTGCCGGGATGACTCCAAAAAGTTCTCTACTGCCTGGAGGTTGAAATTTTCATCGGTAATTAGTGACTCAATTTGAGCCAGCGGAGAAATACAGGCAAATGCTTCTGGAGTAGGTTGATAAGAGTAAACCACAGACTGAAGATCTTCAGTCTGTACTACAAGGGGCATAGAAAGGTCAGTTTCTGCCTCTACAGGAGGCGATGCAATAGTTTCCGTAGCAGACAGGATTCGTTGCCATTCTGCAGGGGATTGTACGTCTGATAGTTGTGCCCAGGCAAAGATTAGATGAGAGTATAATCTATCAATTGCTTGCACTCGTTTTTCCTTGTCATCTCTAGACTTCAGCGGTTGTAAAATGGAATTCAAATCATCTTGAAGCTCTTTGGGTAAACTACTAAGCACACTCAATAATTGACGACACGAAGGAGTTTGATCAAACTTAGAGATCCATCGATTAAATGACGCGTCCCTAGTATTATCTTTGAGGAGCGAGCGTAGCCAAAGCAGGATATTCACCACAATCACAATAATTTGCTGAGTTCCTGTCCCTGGTACAGGATGCATCTCGTTAAGCGTTTTATTGATTTCATATAGGGCGATCGTGATTTCTCGAAATCGCTTATGAAGCGGCGTGAACTGTGTGATAGGAGGAGATGTATTAGCAACCATAGATTAGCCTCTGGTGAAGAATGACGCATGATTGTAAGACGACCCTGACAGAACTTGCAATTGAGACTCTATAGAGTGGGTGGATCAAGCGGATCACCTGGTTGTTCTGTCTGGTTATTCACGGTGTTACTCAGTAAATTAGACAAACTAGTTAGTTGCGAGTTAATTGTGGAGAGATTGGCACTAACAGTCGTTTGACTACTTGCAATGTTGTTGAGCAGAATATTCGTTTGGCGATCGAGACTGACTTCGTAGTTTTCTGGTAAGGTGATGTCAAAAGTACACATACTGTCGCTCCTGCCTGTTACAAGATCAATTGCGCTATTGATCACTTGCTGCGTTGCATCAAACACATATTCATAGGGCACACAGTTAGGAGCCATCGTCTTCACAAGATCCTGCCAACGATCTTCTAGGTCTTTCTGAATACACAACTCCTGTTCCAGGATAGTCAATGCTTTGAAGAAGCTGAGGAGAACTGGTGGTAGCGCAGGTGGTTGCATACCATTGTCTAGGAGGCGTTGATAGGCTTTCTGAACCAGCGCAGCGATGGGTGTAATATCACCGAGAATGAAGGCAGTAAAACTTGGATTTGTGTTTTGTTGAGACAGCTTTTTGTGAGCATCAGTGAGTTTAGTACACAGATCAGCACTATCCTTGCCACACAGATTATGGTTAGTGAGAGCCGTTTTGATGCCATCGCTATACGATAGCAAAACAGGAACTAAATCAACAATCCAGGCATCTAGCTCTGTGGGTTTCGACTTATTGAACTTTGGCCCAATCAAGTTGTTTTTAATTTTGTCCAATGCAGTTTCTAAAGAAAGAGATAGATCACATCTGCGTTTAGCAGGGGACGATACAGGTGGGTTGTATATCGAGAGGAAAGCATCAATGATGTAGAAATAGGCTGCTGCCCGCTGTTCAGGTTCGCCAAATTCATTGCGCCCCAGTGCATAGAGATCAATCGACCGATCCAGGTCATACAGAATTTTATCCAGGATAATCTGGCATTTAACCGCTTCCGTATCACAGTTGCACTGTGAGAAGCAATCAAGCTGTTCAGCCAGAATGCCTCGCTGAATTGCCAGTTGAATCAGCCGCTCATCAGAAGGCAGAAATGTCGTTGAACCATAGATTCCATAGAACACGATCGGTGGACGAGCAATTCGCAACAAACGAAAACCACCAGCACTTTCAAAAGCGTCAATAAATAACTGCAATGCTTCCAAGAACGCAATTAGGGGCGGAGAATCAGGCGTAACGGCCCTCCGACCAATGATCACTAACCGACGTAGTCGCTCTACATCCAGTTGTGCTGTTGCACCTAGTTGTCGTAGACCATCTACACTTCCTTGTCCAGCACGATGAATTAAGCTATCCATTACTCGCACCAGTTCGTTCTCTACAAGCAATGCTCGTAGATCCCCTTGACCTTGTGATTCAAGGAAGGAGAACAACTTGCGATAAGCATCTACACCACGTGGCCACTCATTCGGCCCATATGCTTCCTGGGTTGCACCTACTAAGTTGCGCAGAGCATACATCACAGCATCTCGACGAACCTGCAACTCACTGTAGGGAGCCTGCAAGAGAAACCGTCCCCCGTTAAAGCCAACATTGGCCAAAGCCTCACCCATCATGACCAGCAAAACAGAAGCAACTTCGTCCAAACTTTGAGCTAACTTGCGATAGTTGACATTCATCATGGGAGTCAAAGCTCCCACCAAGCGAGCCATACGGGCATAATCGCCCAGGGTACGGCGAATACCAAAAGTTTTGTCTCGCTGACGTGCATCAAGGGCAAACCGAGCAGCATTCGCTCCTTCTTGGATTGTCGATCGTATTGTAGATGCCCAACCCTGCAACTCTGGAATAATATCTTTCAGGATCGCACTTGTTGTAAGTTCTTGAAGATCGCGCTCCACATCATCCATTGCCTGCTGCAATTCTGCCTGGGATGAGGTCATCGCTTGTGCCATTTGAGATGGCATTGGAGTAGCCATCAAGAACGGTACACCTTGTGCTTCACGGGTAATTGCAGCCGCTCTAGGATTATCTTTGTAGCGAGTTAGCAGTGCATCTGCAACCTGCTTTGGATCATTTGGATCGCTGACCTTGAGTTCGCGGCGGATCAGATTATCTAACGCCATGCGTGACATGGAACTGTCCATGGGTGTGGCTCCATTCCGTTGAGCGCTACTAGATCCACTGTAAAAAGGATTGCTGGAGGAGGATGGCGTTGTCATAAGTCTTATCTCATTTCACAAAAGGGTTCGCAGAAATGAATCGCAGGAGGATTAGGCCACAACTGCTGCTTGAGCTTCGGAGAGGGAATGGACAGCCGGTTGAGCGAGATGATTCAGGTGCTGAATTACCCGATTTGCCAGGGTTTGAGGTGGAATTTTGCCTGTCACTAGGGCGTAGCTGGCCGCACTAACCAAATGGCGGGGGGGCAGGTGAGGGGGGATCTGTCCCTGCACAAGATCCTGTGCTCCTGCCTGAATAGCCTGCTGATCTGTTGCTGTAAAAGGCAAAATATCCACTAGTGCCCGCTGTCCCAAGTTCCGACGAGTTTGAAAGGCAATCTCGTCGACAATTTGGGGAATTAATTGATCGGCAGTGAGCAACAGATTCATTGGCATTCGGTGCCCCTGTTGGGGATTGTATAAGCCCTGCCAGACCCGTCGCATGCGATCGCTCTCCTGGCTAAATCCCAAGCGGTGCAGCATTTCCGCCAAAATAAAAATCCGCAGATAAGCCGTTGGATGGGCGCTTCCCGGTCGAAACGTGAGCGTGCGAGGGGCAGGATGGGCCAGGAACACCGCCATTCCCCAGGCAGCGGCTGGTCCACCTAACAAAATTGCAGCCAGATCGGCAAAGATCTCCTTGTGCCAGTGGGCATAAACCCGTGCCAGACCAAAATCACCACTGAAACTGAGTGCCCGTCGCCCCACGGCCTGCCGATTCTCCTGCCAGATGCCCAGATCCGCTTGCAGATTATGGGCAACTTCGTGCAAAAATACTGCCTGCCAGGGGTTATCCCGATCCCAGGGAATCCGAATCACAGGAAAGGGATTGGGTTCTCCCAATAACCGATTCAGTTGCACCCCACGCCGCATCGTTGCTGGGGAAAAGCCATGTTCCATATAGCACACAGGCTTGAGCAGAGGACCGCGAAAGATTTGCGGTGCCACTTGGCGAATCGCTGTATAGCAATCCACCGCGATCGCATCATAGGCTGCTAACACGGGAGCGAAGGTGGTACCTCGCTGCCCAAAGACCTCAAAAAATAGACCAAAGGCTCGACGGGCGCGGTCAACTTCTCGTTCTACCAGGGCAATATCTAGCAACACCCGATGAATCGAGGAATTGCTCCAGGAAGCCTGGAGATGAGCCAGTCGTCGTTGAATTTCGCGATCGATCTTGCGCAACCGTTGATTGGCAGCCCGGAAATGGTTTGGAGAGGGTGCATAGGGCAAATCTTGAGGACGGATTCCTACAGAGGCGTAGTCAATCTGAGCTAACCGTCGTGCCCGTGCCTTTAACGCTACTATTTTTGTTTTTAAGAACACACGGGTTTCCATAGCCAGCCTCCTGGTGTCTTCCTCCCGGCGATTGCTACCGCATTGCCATGCGCCGTCTACCTGTTCCTGTCCCTGCACAGGCGGCACAAATCGATTGCCGTAAAGCAGGGTTGGTTCGTAATAACCGACGCAGCAGAGCCGGATTGCGAGCAATGCGCAGGCCAATGCGTCGGATCAGTCGCGGCAACACACGGGCTGAAGCACCTTGTCGTTGTGCCATCCGTTGCGCAGTTTGGACAACTCCCGGTAAGGCATGTACTGCTTGAGGCCCTTGTTGACGGGCTAAGGCGCGGGCTGTTTGGGTAGTAGCCTGCACCATCTGCCGTCGTGTTGCTTGGGGCAATCGGGCAGCCGTTTGGGGAACTGTGCCATGAATGGCCAATCCTGCCATTGTGGGTGCTGCTGCATCGATGAAATAATCATCTTCAGCCATATCCACCAATTCATCTAGAGCTTCCAGTTCATCGGCTCCGTCCGCCATTAATCTCCCGGCAATCCCAGCCACCCGAGCAACGGCTTGGGCGGCTGGATGGGGAATCAGACGAGCAATCGGAGCGACTGTTCTGGCGACTCGACCAATCCCACGCCCAACAGTGCGAGCAATCCGCCGGAGTCGCTGCAGAAACTCATCGGTATCTTCGGCTTCCAGGGCATCCGCCATGGCATCTTCCATCAAATCAAAGGCATTGTCTGCATTAAATTCATCATAGGCACCAGCGTAATCACCCATCAGATCGAATTCATCGAAGGCATCAAATTCATCGAAGGCATCAAATTCATCGTAAGCTTGAGCATAGCGACGACGAGGGGTGGCGGGCCCTTCTGCAGTGTCATAGAATAAATCTTCTTCAAATGTCTGATACATAGGTCTCTGTTCCTCATTGGCGTGAAGTCATTGGCGTGAAGGGTTGAAATTAGGTGGGGATTTTACTCACTCACCGCCGTCTAATAACGATTTCTACCGGCCCACTGACGCTATATCGTTGTGTCAAGCCAGTAGCGGTTCCTAGACGGCGGCCACGCACTCGGGATGGTGGACGGCGCGTAGCTTGGGCCATCCGACGAGCCAATTGGGGACTGGCAGCCACTCGTGCAGTCGTAGTGCGAATTGCTTGAGGCAACTGACGGGCAGGCAATCGGCGTTGGGCAGCCGTTCGTTGGACAGTCCGTACAACCTGCGGAATCGCGCGAGCAGCGGGTACTCCTTGCCGTTGTGCGATCGTCCGGGTTGCCTGAGTCACACTACGCACCATCTGACGTCGCACGGGGCGAGCAGCTTGGGTAACACGGGGCATCACCGTTCGAACGGTTAAACCAGCAATGACGGGGGCAGCCGCATCAATATCACCCTCTTCTTCTGCTAGGTCAAACAGATTATCCAGGAGTTCAAATTCATCCGCTCCATCAGCCAGTAAACGCCCCGCAATATTGGCAATGCGCCCAATCGCTTGCGCCTGGGGGAGTGGAATTGTGCTTGCGATTGGGGCAACTACACGGGCGGCGTGTCCGATCCCTCGCCCAACGCTGCGGGCGACACTTGCGGCCCGACGAGCAATCCGTTGAATCCGACGCAGAAATTCTTCTGTATCTTGAGCATCCAACGCATCAGCAACAAGATCATCTATGGAATCGATGTGACTTTCTTCAGTGAAGTAGTCTTCACCATAGTCTTCACTATACTCTTCTGCGCCATAGTCTTCTAAGGCATCTTCATATTCGTCATAAGCATCATAACTTTCAAACCCATCTTCCTCTGCAAATGTGTTTAATTCTTCGAATCCATCGCCTAAATCCGTTCCAGTCGGGCTATATGCCTCGTCAAAGAGATCATCCATGACATCCATGCTGTACATAAATCTTCTCCTGAAAATCTAATCAAGTTTGAAGTCACCCATTGGTCAAAATTGGAATTCACTGATAGGCTATTACTCTTGCAGATGATGAAGTTGAATTTCTAACAGCCCATCGAGCCGTAGTGTCACTGGCATCTGATTCGAATCGATTGAGAAAGGGGCTGGCTCCTTAGACTTAAGCTGGGCTAACCGCGTTTGCAAGTTGGGATTTGCAGCCACCCGCGCTGCGGCCTGATAGAAGTCATTCGGTAAAGCATCTACCGGACGCCGACGACGAATCGCATGTTGACCGACTGTTACCGCCAAGCCCGGCAGTGCCTGAAGCGCTCCCTGTTTAGACAATAGTGACACTGACCGATTTGCTGCACCCAGGAGTTCTTGACGCAGAGTCGGATGTAGTTGCTGATCCGATTGCTCTAGCTTGAGTTTAACCGCGAGGCGAGCAGCCAACCCCGCCAGGACTGGCGACAGAGCCTTGCCGTCAATTTCGCTCAGCAGTGCGATCGCATCTTCCAATAGATCAATTTCACTGAGTCCCCGTTTGGCATAGCGCTGGGCTAGAAACGTGAGCTCCCGCAATCGACTCTGCAACGGTTGTGACAAAGCCTGTTGGTTTAGATCGGGATGATAGCCATTGGGTTTGCTCTTTGCTCCGTTGTGGGGTTGTTTTCGAGTGGGCTGAGGAGGCTGTAGGGCAGTGGTGGCTTGGTTCAGCGTCTGCACAACCTGCTGCAAAAATTCTGGCGAACTACGGGCTGCCAATGCCTTGACCATGCCTCGCTGTAAAGTTTTTGGGAGTACTGGTTCCTGGTGCACTTCCCTTGGAAAAAGAGCGAACTCTGGAGCGTTCTCTTTGTCGAGTTCGAACTCCTCCTCAAAATAGTCCCTAGAGGTAGTAGAGCCATCTTCCTGCCACTCGTCCTTCAGTCCCTCGACCCAGACGTCTGCCTCGTCAGAGCAATCGTCTGTCAATTCATCTGCCAGGATTGACGATTCCTCCGCTTCGTCGAACTCGAAATTCAGATCTGGATCGAACGGATCATCATTAAATGGAGCTTCATCTGACATGGCTAGCTTTAAAGACTGTTTCGTCGAAGTGGATACTGCATTCACATTGACGGTTTGGTCAGCAGCGGAAACTGGTTTTGCTGGCCCATCAAGTGCTTTTCGTCGGGATGACCGTGTCATGGCACACCTTTCCTCGGAGGATAGCCCGTTGCAACGGGTGGGAGACCGTTTCAGCATGGTTTGGTAGAAACCTGTTGCTAGTTTTCACCCTAAGAGGAAAGCGTTGAATGCACTAGTCACACGAGCTTGGTTCCTCATTTGCAGTAATTCAAATGAGCGACCCCAAAAGTCATGACATAAAAGTTTGCACGTCTATTGTTTACAGTGTTAACATTCTGGACTATCCTGATGTTAACACTGTAAACATGTTCTCAAAAAAGAAGGAGGGGGTATGCAGGTTCAGGTTTCTGAGAATTCTGGTTTGGCTGGTGGGGGCGATTGCCATTATGACCTGATTGTGGTTGGCTCTGGCATGGGTGGGTTGACTGTTGCCAGTTTAATGGCACAGTTGCGAGGGAAACGAGTCCTAGTGTTGGAGCGGCACTTTAAACCGGGCGGTTTTACCCACACCTTCAAACGGCAGCAGTTTCACTGGGATGTGGGGCTGCACTACGTGGGGCAAATGGGTGAGGGCAATTCGACGCGACAGGTATTTGATCTGATGACTCAGCAGAACGTGCAGTGGAATCGAATGCCAGAACCGTTTGAACGGTTTATTTACCCCGAAATGACCTTCGATTTGTACGGTGATCCCCAACGATTCCAGGCAGATTTGGTGGCAAAATTTCCTCAGGAAAAACGAGCCATTCAACGCTACTTCCGGGATCTACCAAAAGTAGCGGCGGCCCTGTTTCTGCGCAATTTACGCCTAAACGGCAACTGGTTTTTCCAACTGGGGAGCTACTTGGGGCAGTGGTGGAGTGGTATTGACCTGAACCTGACCACCCAGCAGTATCTCGATCGCTATTTCACCAATCCGCAACTCAAAGCATTACTGGTTTCGCAATGGGGCGATTATGGCCTACCCCCGGCGCTCAGTCCCTTTGCGGTGCATGCAACGGTGGTGCTGCATTACCTAAATGGGGGATATTACCCAGTGGGGGGTGCAAGGGCGATCGCCCAGAGTGTACAGGCAATCGTGGAGAAACTGGGCGGACAGTTTTTAGTCAACCGCGAAGTGATGCAGATTATCGTTGAAAACGGTCGTGCGGTCGGGGTGCAGGTTCGCAAAGTGAATGCGCCCGCCGAGAATGAGGAGACTTACTATGCGCCCGTGATCGTTTCGGATGCGGGGGCTGCCAATACCTATCTCAAACTCATCCCATCAGATTATCCAATTCCATTCCGCGAGTCATTGCGGCAGTTTGTTCAAACGCATTCATCAATCACCAATGTCACGTTATACCTGGGATTATCTAAAGATCCCCGCATGTTTGGTTTTCGAGGAGAGAATCATTGGTTTTATGAAGGAATTGACCACAATGCAACGTATCAAAAGCGTCAGCAGTGGATTACGGCAGAGAGGGTGCCCCAGTGTTATTTGTCCTTTCCGTCGCTGAAAGACCCCCAGGCAAGGGCGCATACTGCGGAGATCATTGCTTTTGTGAGTTACGACACCTTTCAGGCATGGCAAACGCAACCCTGGCTGCATCGCGATGAAGAGTACCAGCGATTAAAATCTCGCATTAGTCAGATGCTCATTGCTGAGGTGGAGCGCCACTATCCAGGCTTTACAAATTTAATTGCCTTTCGTGAACTTTCGACGCCGCTGACCAATGAACATTTCACCGCCCATGTGAAGGGTGGCATCTATGGACTCCCTGCGGTGCCAGAAAAGTTTGTGCCAGAAAATGCAGGCTGGACGAAAGTAAAAACCCCTCTCCCTGGACTTTACCTGACAGGGGCAGATTTGTACATGGGAGGCATCGTGGCAGCGATGATGGCAGGGGTGACAACCCTAAGTTGCTTACCCGATGGCATTTCATTGCCCCAGATCTTTGCGATCGCCGCCCAGCGGAGCAAGCCAGTGTTGAATCAGTAACCCATAAAAAGAGGGGGAGGATACAAAGCGCCCTCCCCCTTCCTTAGCAGGTGAATTTTGACTAGCGCAGGCTAGATTGACCTAACTGGATTGACCTAATATGATTTGGTGGTGCGAAGCCGACCAAACCCCTCTCTTGGCGATTGACCGACGTTAGGTGTTGGGTACGGTTTTTACGTCCGTTGCACCCTCGACGCTCATGGCAACCTGCTTAGCTTGGGCCAATACCCCCTCGGCATCGGGGTTATACTTCAGGACCACCACACTCCCTGTTTGTGCAACCCAGAGACCTACTGCATCAGAGATGTTGGCGTCATCGAGTGCTTTGGCCACTCGCTTAGCCAGACCACTTTCGTCGAATTCCCCATCTAGCCCAACTTTTTCGGGTGGAATGGACTTTTGAGCAGCAACTTGAGGGACAGAAATGGAAGGCGCTGCAGCTGCTTTCTCTTCTTCTTTTTTGCCAAACAATTTGCCTAAAAAACCCATAGGAAAATAGCTCCTTCAATTGCCACAAATACTATCTCATCAATTAATTTGTCAATCGAGATTATTTCACTATCTCTTCCACTTTCTGGTTTTTAGCTCGGTGACAATAAAGCCATCATTTTACCACTGCGAGCTAACTTCTCAAGGTTTTCGATATTACATGAGTAGTTCTCATTTGTCTGTCGTTGATAGTCTCAAGGGTCAGGGTTTGCAGCGATCGCTCAATGGCAAGATAAGATAACGTCGTCTTTTCATCGGTGTCATGAGCCATTCCTTGCAAGACAGCCAGACCGTAAGTCTTTCTTTTGAAGAACGACTCGATGCTTCGCCCATGACCTATGCCATGTGGCGATTGTGGATGTTATCAGCGGGGCTAATTGCCCTAGATGGCTTTGATTTTTTCGTGATTGGGGTAGCCTTGCCGCTGATCGAGCAAGACTTTGGGTTGGACCCGACGACGGTGGGAGCAATTGCTGTTGCGGCGATCGCTGGGTCGCTTGTGGGTTCGCTAACCCTAGGTCCCCTCACCGACCAAATTGGACGACAGCAGATGCTGGTGATTGATATTGTCTTGTTTCTCGTTGCTTCGGCAACAACTGCTTTGGCCTGGAGTGTGACTGCGCTCATCGTCTTTCGCTTCTGCGTAGGTGTGGCGATTGGGGCAGACTATCCCCTTAGCGTCGCTTACATTACTGAAAATGTCCCTGCGCGACTGCGCGGGCGACTGGTGATTGGCGCATTTACGTTTCAGGCTGTGGGCGCTTTATTGGGAGCCGTGACAGGATTTATTGTCCTGTCGATTTTTCGGTGGCAATTTCCCGATTCATTAGCCCCCGCTGTCCATTATGCCTGGCGATGGATGCTAGGCGTGGGGCTAGTAGGGGCGATCGCCGTTGCTATGCTACGGTTCAGTTTTCGGCTAGAAAGCCCTCGCTATTACATTGCGCGTGGAGAATACAAGGCTGCCGCCGCAGCCGCCTCGCTGTTGCTCAACCAACCCATTGCAATTGATCCAGACACTGAGCCACAGCCACCAGCCACACCACTCAGATATACGGCTCTCTTCTCTGCTCAATACATCCAGCGAACCATCCTAACTTCTGTTCCCTGGTTTTTGCAGGACATTGCCACCTACGGAATTGGTGTCTTTACTCCTGTCATAATTGCCGCTCTTGCCTTTTCATCCCAAACCGATTTCATTGCACGGCAGTTGGCATCGGCAAAAGGCTCTGCGTTTGTGGATGTGTTTCTCATTGCAGGCTTTTTGCTTGCAGTCATTCTGGTTGATCGAGTTGGCCGTATTCTGCTTCAAATGATTGGTTTTATAGGCATGGCTTTTGGTCTGTTATTGTTGTCTCTGTCGACGTATCCCTCAACCGAGTCTAGCCATTTTGTGCGTGTGTTTATTGGCTTTATTATCTTCAATTTATGTATGAACCTGGGGCCTAACTCGACAACATTTCTGCTCTCTGGCGAAGTTTTTCCCACTGCAATCCGGGCTAGCGGTGCTGGTTTTGCTGCTGCCTTCGCTAAAGCTGGCGCCGTTCTGGGCACCTTCGGACTCCCCATCCTCAACCAGTCTTTAGGGACGCCTATCCTGTTGCAGTGCTTAGCGATCGTCTGTGGACTGGCGGCAATCATCACCTACCTGTTTCGAGTAGAAACAATGGGGCGATCGCTCGAATCCGTCGATCTAGTATCTCCTACGCCACTGCCTGATCCCAATTCAAAAAACGAGAGCAGCAGATAAAGGAAGGAGAGCATGTCACCTTTGCAGGCCCTCATCCTCCAGCCCCTGCTTCCAACTGGGGAGAAGGGGAGCCGAGCATCTCAAAGTTCCTCGCCCAGCTTAGGAGAGGGATTTAGGGAGAGGGCAAACGTGACATGCCCCCTAGTTGTGCGCGGCAGGCACGGAAAATTAAATGCTTTGGGGCATCGCGCATTGTGCGGTGCCCCGAAACCTTCTTCAGCCAAACTGACGTTATCTGACAGGCGGATTCCGTACTAGTTAGCGCGGGCTTTCAGCCAATTGGCGATCGCTGGAGGCAGGTCTCGTTGAACTTTGCCACTCACGTACATGCCAATGTGACCAACCGGGAAGCCCTGTACTGTGTAGTCTTGAGTGCCCACGTATTGCCCCAGTGCGAGGGACGAGGCCGGAGGCACGAGGTGGTCTTTTTCGGCATAGAGATTGAGGACAGGCATGGTGATATTCGAGAGCTTCACAGGTTTATCACCAATCATGACTTCACCTTTGATCAGCTTATTCTGCTGATAGAAGTCTTTGAGGAACTGTCGGTAAGCCTCTCCTGCTTGGTCTGGGCTGTCGAAGATCCATTTTTCCATCCGCAGGAAGTTCAGCAGCTTGTCTTCGCTATCCAAAATTTCCGGTAGATCTAGGTATTTCTGGATGCCCAGTTGCTGGGGCTTCAGCATCAGAAATTCCAGGTTCAAATAATCGCCAGGAATATTCCCCAGCGAATCCACCATTAAATCAATATCAACGGCTTCTGCACCCAGTGTACAGCCACCACGCATATTCAACAGGGTTGTCTCCTGGTGGAAATCGACTGGAGCGACCATCACTACTAGATTCTTCACCTTTTCTGGATAGATGGCGCTATAGCAGAGACTAAAAGTTCCGCCCTGGCAGATTCCCAGCAGGTTAATTTTGTCAAGGTGATGAGTTTTACGGATGTAATCCACGCAGTTATTGATATATCCGTTGATGTAGTCATCCAGCGTTAGCCAACGGTCTGCACGGCTAGGATATCCCCAATCGATCAGATAGATATCGAGTCCTAAGTTAAGTAAATTGGCAACCAGAGAGCGATCTGCCTGGAGATCTACCATAAAGGGACGGTTGACCAGCGCGTAGACCATCAGCAGGGGGATGTTGAGTGATTTTTCAACAGACGACTTGAAGTGATATAGGGTTACTTTGTCTTCCTGATAAACCGCTTCTCTAGGAGTAGCCCCAACTTCGATATCTTCTTCCCGCAGGTGACTCAGATTTTCAATACCTTTGACGATTTTTTTGGCCAGTTCGGTGTATTCGTGAGTGGCGTCTTCTAGACGCATTTGCATCAGAAATGGGAACATAATGTTGCATTCCTTATTGTGGCTTATTGTGGGGCGATTGTGGAGTAGTTGGGGAACGATTGTGGAGTACTCGCGCCACTTAGCTAGACGCTTGATCGGTAGTCTTTGATCGCGGACTACGTTTTGTCAATTTAGCCTCAGGGGCCGTTACAGGTGATTCAGGTGGGCTAGGCTGCTCTGTCTCCAACGAGGCCGACGATGTAGAGAGGTCTGCCACGTTTGCTGCCGTTTCTGTCGTTGCTGCTGTGGGTGTGGTAGTTGATTGGGCAGCCTGCGATTCGTAAGCGTCCAGCTTTTTCTTCAACGCCTTGACTTCTTTTCGCAACTCATAAAAATTCTTGTGAACTTCATCGAGTTCAGTCCGAGTGGGAATGTTGACCGCTTGCATCCACAGTTCCATTAAGGCCTGTTGGTGTAAACGATAGGTATTTAAGGCGTTAATAAATCTACCGCGTACCTTCAGGTTCGCCTCATCACAGAATGCCTTTTCAAACACATCATCGGCAACAACTCCCCAGAGTTGCTGAAACTGTTTCCAGTCTTTGATAGTCTCACCCTTTTCGGCTTTGGTGATGAGTTGACGCATGAGTTCTTCTAGTGCTCGCACCTGCACATCGGTCATCACCACCTGATAGTCGATGCTGGCGCGATAGAGGTCAACCCAGGCATCAAATGCTCGCAGTAATTTGCCGTTGAATTCCCTAGCGGGCCCCAGTAAGGGACTCTGCATCAAACTTCCAAAGCTCTGCTCATACAGCAGGTTCCAGTATAGGTTGTTGAGTTCAATCCAGGGGGCGCTGCCGCCACTGGTTGTTTGACTCAGGGGGAGAAATGATGCCGTGAAAGAATTAAGCCACAGTTGATTAAATTTCTGTGTTTCCTTCAAATAGAGTTGCCACAGTTCAACAGTGTCCTGAGTCATTTTGGTGGAACTCTCGGAAAACTCGTTGAGTTGGTTACGCAGTTGTTCGGTGTACTGGTTAAAGGAGTCTTGCCAGCTTTGTCCAGCTTCAACCTTAGGTAGCAAATTCTGCCATGCATTGAAGGAGATCTGCAACAGACGTGTCCCTAATTCCTGATTATTGGCGATACGCTGGACCAACGGTTCAACGGTAGACTTGATATCTGTCGCAGTTGGCGTGACACTTCCCAGGGCATCAAACCATCCTTTCCACATCTGTGTTCCAACCTGTGTCCAGGTATTCAGCACTTGGTCTGCGACGCCTGCCCAAGTTGTTGTGGATTTTCCGTTTTCCATATAATGCTCCTCAACGTTTTATTTTAATGGGGGAATTCATCGTGTTTCCTTTCGTGTTTCCCTTAAAGATGAAAACGATCAATTGCGTGTTTCATAGACACGCAATTGATCATCTTTAGATACGTTAAGTGTGGTGGGCGCCATTGACCCGGAGCACTTCTCCTGTCACAAAACTACTGGCAACTGGAGAGAGCAGAAATGCCACTGCCCAGGCAATTTCCTCTGGTTTTCCAAAGCGACGCATGGGAATTTCTGCTACAATTTTTTCCTTCACTTTGTCAGGGATCACTGCGGTCATTGGTGTTTCAATGAAACCAGGCGCAACAGCGTTGGCCCGCACATTGTAGCGAGCACCTTCTCTTGCGAGTGATTTCATCATGCCAATTACCCCTGCTTTTGTGGCAGCATAGTTCGTTTGACCGATGTTGCCCCGTTCTCCAGAGATGGAACTAATGCCGACGATGGATCCCTCTCCCCGTTCATACATACCGGCAATGAAGGGTTTTATGGTGTTCACCACGCCTTTGATGTTGACGTTCAACACAATGTCCCAGTCAGCGGGTTCCAACTTTGTAAAGAAGTTATCTCTTGTAATCCCAGCATTGGCAACAATTCCATATACAGGGCCGAGTTTTTCTTCAATCTGGGCTGCGGCTGCTTCCATGGAAGCCAAGTCAGTGACATCGGCCTGAATGCCCAAGGCTCCATTGGCAGGAGGATCGACTTTGAGGTCAGTGAAGGCCACTTTTGCCCCTAACTCTCGCAGAAATCCGACGATCGCTGCACCAATCCCCTGATTGCCGCCAGTGACAACGATGACTTTATCTTCTAGGCCGAGTGAAACCATAGGTTCCTCCTTTTGTGAGTGGGGCAGTGGTGGATGCGGATAGTGCAGTGGGGGGAGTTAGAGGCGTTCGAGGGCGATCGCAGTTCCTCCCCCCGTGCCGTGGCAGAGGGCAGCGAGGCCAAGAGTTTTGTCCTGTTCCTTAAGGGCGTTGATCAGGGTGGCGACGATCCGAGCACCGGAGGCTCCGATTGGGTGTCCGAGGGCGATCGCACCACCGTTGACGTTCAGCTTATCCAGGTCTACGCCGAGCATCCGGTTGAATAGGAGACTGCTGACAGCAAAGGCTTCGTTATTTTCAAACAGGTCGAAGTCGGCAACAGTTTTGCCCAGTTTGTCGATCAGTTTTTGGCTAGCGTGGATGGGCATTTCGGGAAAGCGCCAGGTCTCGCCGCCCGCCCAAGTGCCGCCCAGTAGTTTGGCGATCGGTTTCAGGTTGTAGCGCTTGACCGCCTCCGGACTAGCAAGCATGACCGCCGCTGCACCGTCAGAAATCTGGCTGCTATTGCCTGCAGTCAAGCTGCCGTCTTGCTTAAAAGCGGGGCGGAGTTTGGCAAGGCTTTCGATGGTTGTGTCGGGGCGGATGCCTTCGTCTTGATCAATCACCTGAGTCCCTTTTTTGGTGGTGATTTCAAGCGGGACAATTTCAGCTTTGAAAGCGCCCCGCTCCGTTGCAGCAGCGGCTCTCAGGTGTGAGTGCAGTGCCACATCGTCCAAGTCTTTGCGGCTGAAACCGTGGGCTTCGACGAGCCGCTCGGTCTGGTTGCCCATGCCTTCGCCTGTCGTGGCATCGGTGAGGCCGTCTAGCAAAATAATGTCACCCAGCGACTCTGGCGCACCCATCAGCAATTTATAGCCCCAGCGGGCACGATGGGTTAGCAAAAATCCTGCCTGCGACATGGATTCCATGCCACCAGCGAGAACCAAGTCTGCTTCACCCGCCCGAATCGCGAGCGAGCCATTAATTATGCTGATCATGCCAGAGGAACACACCATATCCACGGCATAGCCACTGACAGAGGCAGGAATCCCAGCTTTGAAAGCTGCTTGCTTGGGCAACAGTTGACCGTGACCTGCCCGCAAAACAGTGCCCATAATATAGAGATCCAGGTCTGCACCAGCAACTCCAGCTCGCTCTAGTGCAGCTTTCATCACATGACCACCCAGATCAGCAGGAGAAAAGTCTGTCAGGACACCACCAAACTTGCCAAGGGGAGTCCGCACAGCAGAAACAATGTAGACATCACGCATAAAGACTTGCCAGCTCCTTTTCTATTCTCTCGCGTTGTCCGATTTCAGGACATTTTTTATACTTCTCTTCACGATTGGTGACACATCACCCAAGTATTTTGCTGATCGCAACTCGTATATCTACTTCATCGTTAAGGTGCGTATGACAATTCTTCAATCCTGAGCATCAACCGATTGTGTACGACTAGCGGCGATCGCCCCTCAACCTAGCCTGAAACCCCAGAGCATGGCAAACATCCAGTGTTTTGTAAACACTGGATGTTTGCTGTAGTTCTTGCTATTACGCATGTTCTGAAGTCACCAACCAATTGGGGTGAAAGGTCTGTACCGCCTTCATGTATTGCGCCCGCTCAAACTCGCTGGGGTTCGGACAATGCGCCTGACTCATCGTGCCCTGTAACTGCTGTATCGACTCGTACTCATGTTCTTCCAGCCACTGCTGTAGGTCAATCTCAATGTCACGCAGATGTTCGATGCCGTGACGCAGCAGCACGCTCACCAGTTGTGTCACTTTTGCACCCGCCATCAGCATTCGCACGACATCCGTGGCTCGGTGAATGCCACTGGTGGCAGCAAAATCGACATTGACACGCTTGTAGAGAATGGCGATCCAGCGCATGGGCAATCGCATAGCTTGGGGGGTACTGAGCAACACATGGGGCCGCACTTCTAACTCATCAATATCAATATCGGGTTGATAGAAGCGGTTAAACAAGGTGAGGCCGTTCGCCCCAGCATCGGCGAACTGTTTGGCAGTGTAGGCCATGTTCGTGAAATAGGGACTGAGTTTGATCGCGACTGGAATAGTGACTGCTGCCCTCACGGCCTTGACGATTTCCAGATATTCTCGCTCAACATCCGCTCCAGAGCGATCCAGATCAGTTGGAATGGAGTAGATGTTGAGTTCGATGGCATCGGCTCCCGCCTGTTCGATCTGTCGGGCGTACTCAATCCATCCCCCTGTAGTGTTGCCGTTGAGACTAGCGATAATGGGAATCTTTACCAGTTCCTTAGCTCGCCGGACATGGCTTAAATAGGCTTCGGGGCCAACATGGAAAATATCGGGTTCTGGGAAATAGGTGAGTGCTTCTGCAAAACTGTGGGTGCCAAATTCCAGATGATGGTGCAGTTCTAAAACATCGTGCTGAATTTGCTCTTCAAATAGGGAATGCAACACGATTGCCGCTGCTCCTGCATCCTCAAGCCGTTTCAGGTTATCAAGATCTTCTGTCAACGGGGCTGCAGCTCCAACCACAAGGGGCGATCGCAATTCCATTCCCAAATAGGTTGTCGTTAGCGTCATGTATTATCTCCTTGAATAAATATGAACAGGGGGGATATCGATTCTCGATTTCGGAGTTGCGATTTGGGGGTGTCAGGGAGAAGTCTGCAGGGCTATCAGCGATTTCATTTGGAGGTTGCTCAGAGAATCGATATCAGGTTTTGAATCATTGCTCGCGGGCTGCACCCGCGAGCAACTGTATTAACTGCGCCAGCCCCGAGTGAACCGATGGCGTTAGGCATGACAGATCAGCACCAAGTTGCCCTGCGTAACGGACTGATCTAGGAGTTGATGGGCGAACTTGGCGTGGGCAAGTGGCAGACGACCGGCGACAATCGGTCGAATCTTGCCCTCGGCCAACAGTTGGAAGAGCGTGGTCAGGTCTGCTCTAAACCAGTCAGGGTGCTGTTGCTTGCAGCTTGCAATAGCGTAGAAACTGACCTGCTTGCCATCGGGAATTAATTTCAATAGCCCTAAGTAGAGGAAGCTACTGGCGATCGCCATCTGACTGGGGTGACGGCCCCGAAAGGCCGATAAAAAGCCGTAGCTCACCAACCGTCCTCCATGGCGCAACAGTCGGTAAGAATCGAGTAAGCTGCGTCCGCCCAGCGCATCAAAGACAACGTCCACCCCATCTCCGGTGAGTTGCAAGAGGCGATCGCGCACATTCTCAGTCTTGTAGTCAATCGGCGTTCCCCCTAGTCGTGTTACTATCCCATGTTTCGCTTGAGACGCTGTGCCGTACATCTGCAATCCTGCGAGATCGCCCAGTTCCAGAAGGGCAGTGCCGACGCCACCGGCTGCACCGTGGATCAACACCTTCTCGCCAGGCTTGACCTTGGCAATGCGGTGCAGCATTTGGTAGGCCGTGACGTAGTGCAGCACTAAGCTGACTGCTTCCACAGGGTCGAGTCCTGCTGGAACGGGGACTACCTCACTTGCTGGCAGGCACACGTATTCGCTATACCCCCCAACGATGGTGAGTGCGGCTACCTGCTGCCCCACCTGTACCTGAGTAACGCCTGCCCCTAATTTTTCCACTACCCCAACGATGTCATACCCCGGTGAGTAGGGCAGTTTGGGCACTCCGGGATAGACCCCCTCGCGCATCATGACATCTGTAAAGGCTACCCCTGTCGCCAGGACTTTGACCTGCACCTCGCCCGGTTTGGGGTCGGGCAGTTCATCCTCCACCATTTGCAACACCTCAGGGCCACCAGGGCGGGTAATCACAACGTGCTTGTATTTCATCACACAATCCTCCACACACGATCTTCAAAATCGATACAGAGATGTCATTGTTGACATCTCTGTAGTCAATCACTCATTAGTGTGGTGTTTTCTCGGGCACACTCTGCTTCCAGTCACCGCCAGCATGACCATTGCTATGACCGTTGCTATGACCATTAGTATGGCCATTGCCGGTTTCACTGATCAGTTTCACCGCCCCATCCTTTGCGGCATCGCTGCCGTTGAGATGCCGTGCCGCTAGGTATTGATACATTTGCCAGCGGCTGTTGACTTCTTGTTGTGCCTGCTGCAGGAGCTTTTTCGCATCCTCTGGCTTGCTGCGGGTCAACATCTTAAAGCGGTTTTCGGAATACATCGACACTTCGACGGGGAGTTTGGGCGATCGGGAATCCAGCAATAACGGATTTTCGCCCCGTGCTGTCCGTCGGGGGTCATAGCGGTAGAGTAACCAGCGCCCCGACTCAACCGCCATCTTTTGCTGCTGCATCCCCTTTGCCATGTCGATGCCGTGGGCGATGCAGTGCGAGTAGGCAATGATGATCGAAGGACCGTCGTAGGACTCGGCTTCTAGGAAGGCTTTGAGGGTGTGCTCATCGCGTGCTCCCATAGCAACACTGGCGACATAGACGTTGCCATAGGTCATCGCGATTAGGCCGAGATCCTTCTTAGATGCGGGTTTGCCCCCAGCGGCAAATTTCGCCACTGCGCCCTTCGGTGTAGACTTCGACATCTGCCCGCCCGTGTTGGAGTAGACCTCGGTATCAAGCACCAGAATGTTGACGTTGCGACCACTGGCAATGACGTGATCGAGGCCGCCATAGCCGATGTCGTAGGCCCAACCATCGCCACCGATGATCCAGACACTCTTTTTGACGAGGTAGTCGGCAAGGGACTTAAGATTTTGAAGTTTAGACTTGAGCGTAGGGTCAGCGGTAGTGTCTATTGCTGCATCCAAAATCTGCTTGAGCTGGGCGACTCGCTCCCGTTGCTCGACAATGTCAGCCTCGTCTGTTTGTTCGGCGCTGAGGATGGCCTCTGCCAAGGCCACAGGAATGGGGGCGGTGCCATCAGTGCTGCAGGAGAGTTCGCGCAGGAGTTCGCTGGCCTGTTCTGTGTGTTTGTCGATCGCCACCCGGAAGCCTAAGCCAAATTCAGCATTATCTTCAAACAGGGAGTTTGCCCAAGCAGGGCCGCGTCCCTCTGCGTTGTAAGTCCACGGGGTGGTGGGCAGGTTGCCGCCATAGATGGAGGAACAGCCTGTGGCGTTGGCCACCATCATGCGATCGCCAAATAACTGAGTGGCCAGCTTAATGTACGGGGTTTCGCCACAACCACCGCAGGCTCCAGAGAACTCAAACAACGGTTCCTGCATTTGCTGATGAGCAATTTTGTGCAGGTTGAGTTTTGCGCGATCGGGGTTAGGAATGTCCAAGAAGAAATCCCAGTTTTCCCGTTCCTGTTCCCGTAAAGGCAACTGCGGGGCCATGTTGATCGCTTTTTTACGGGGTTCGACCTTGTTCTTGGCAGGACAAACATCCACACAAACGCCACACCCCGTGCAGTCTTCCGCTGCCACCTGGATGGTAAATTTCAGGTTCGTCCAGTCATGATCTTTAGCATTCGCACTCTTGAACGTTGCAGGTGCATTGGCCAGTTCACCCGGTTCATACACCTTGCTGCGAATCACCGCGTGCGGGCATACCATCACACACTTGCCACACTGGACGCAGACATCCGGATCCCAGACGGGAATTTCCTGGGCAATGTTGCGTTTTTCCCACTTAGACGTGCCGCTAGGGAAGGTGCCGTCGCAGGGCAAGGCGCTGACTGGCAGTTCATCGCCCTTCCGGGCAATCATCATGCCCAGCACATCTCTCACAAAAGCAGGAGCTGTGTCGGGAATGGGGGATTTGATCCCATCTGCGTCGGCAGCGGGGGGTGGATAGTGGGTGTAGTCCACTTCGTAAAGATGCTCTAGGGTTTGATCGACGGCTTTGATGTTCATGGCGACTACTTCTTCGCCCTTCTTGCCGTAGGTCTTGCGGATAGATTTTTTGATCTGGGCGATCGCCTCGTCTCGGGGCAACACACCAGCCACCGCAAAGAAGCACACCTGCATCACGGTATTGATTCGTCCGGCCATGCCAGCCTCCCGCGCAACCTGGAAGGCGTTGATTGTGTAGACCTTCATTTGCTTGCGAATGATTTCACGCTGCAAATGGGCCGGTAAGCGTGTCCAGGTTTCCTCCGGACTGTAGGGACTGTTGAGCAGGAAGACGGCTCCTGGTTTAGCCTCCTTCAGCAAATCAAATTTCTCGACAAACTCCCACTGGTGGCAGGCCACAAAATTGGCACTGTTGATCAAATAGGTGGAGTGGATCGGGTTGGGGCCAAACCGCAGGTGAGATACTGTGACGGAACCCGATTTCTTCGAGTCATAGACGAAATATCCCTGGGCAAAGTTATCTGTTTCTTCCCCGATAATCTTGATTGAATTTTTATTGGCTCCCACTGTCCCGTCAGCTCCGAGGCCATAGAACAGTGCCCGCACAACGGAGTCAGGCTCGGTGGAGAAGTTGGGATCGTATTCCAGCGAGGTGTGACTGACGTCATCGTGGATGCCCACGGTGAAGTGGTTTTTCGGTTCACGACTGGATAAATTATCAAACACCCCTTTGATCATCGCCGGAGTGAATTCCTTCGATGACAGACCATATCGACCACCCACCACCGTTGGGATCGTCGCGATCAACCGAGCTTCTGCTAGGGCGTTGACCACGTCGATATAGAGGGGTTCCCCAGCGCTGCCCGGCTCCTTGGTGCGGTCGAGAATGGCGATCGCTTTCACCGACTTGGGCAGAGCCTCCACAAACCGACGCCCATCAAACGGCCGATACAAGCGCACCTTCAGAACCCCCACTCTTTCGCCCTGGGTATTCAAAAAGTCCACGGTTTCATGCACCGCTTCACACCCCGATCCCATTAACACAATCACCCGCTCTGCGTCTGGAGCGCCGTGGTATTCGTAGAGGCGGTATTGTCGTCCGGTCAACTGGGCGTACTCATCCATAGCCTTCTGCACGATATCGGGGCAGGCAGCATAGAAGGGGTTCACCGTTTCCCGGGCCTGGAAGTAAACATCTGGGTTTTGGGCAGTCCCACGAATAAACGGATGGTCGGGGGTCATGGCGCGAGCGCGGTGGGCCAGGACCAGCGATTCGGGGATAAAGGCACGCAGTTGGTCGTCTTCAAGCAGGGTGATCTTTTGCACTTCGTGGGAGGTACGGAAGCCATCAAAGAAGTGCATGAAAGGGATGCGCGATTCTAGGGTGGCGCGAGTGGCGATCGCGGCCATGTCCTGCGCTTCCTGGACAGAGTTAGAGGCGAGCAGGGCGCACCCGGTCTGCCGGGCGGCCATCACGTCGCTGTGGTCGCCAAAGATGGAGAGTCCTTGGGCAGCGAGCGATCGCGCTGCCACATGAACGGCAAAGGGAGTGAGTTCTCCCGCGATTTTATAGAGATTGGGGATCATTAACAACAACCCCTGCGAAGCCGTAAAGGTTGTGACGAGCGAACCCGCCTGCAATGCACCATGAACTGCTCCGGCAACCCCCCCCTCGCTCTGCATTTCGACGACGGTGGGCACCGTCCCCCATAGGTTGGGCTGGCCCGCCGCCATCCACGCATCTGCCGATTCTGCCATCGGCGAGGATGGCGTAATGGGATAAATGGCGACGACTTCACTCAAGCGATAGGCAACACGCGCGACTGCCTCATTTCCATCAATTGTTGCAAAGGTTTGTTGTTGCATACATAGCCCTCAATGTTGACTGGGCGCTGCTAATCGTGTAGTAGGCGAAAACCAAACGAAAGCCGATAAACCAAATCGAACCAAAAGCCTGAAATAAGGATTTGCAGGCATTTGTCGGTGAATTGTGATTGATTCCAGTAACGTCCCGTTTGAATTAAATGACAATGGGAATTGTGAATTCGTGATGCAGTTTACGGAAGCAGACCTTAAGATTTTTGATACATTTCTGGAAACCGACATCGGCTCCTGATTCCATCGTATCCTGCGAAGTTTTGTGACTATCTTTTTACAGGTTCACTTAACGTTTGTGCAACGATTCATTCACATGACCTGAAGAGAAGATTAAGAGAAGTTTTGCCCTCCTTTTCAAGCCGAGATACAAACATGGCTGTGCCAACCGGCGAAAAGATTGCGGTGCAATCGTTCACAACTCCTGACTGCTGCAACACTTACACGGCGTTGCCACCACAGGTGAAGGCGCAGGCTAGAGTCAGAAAATCCCAAACCTTAATATTGAGTTAAGTCAATTGTGGTGGCGCTTGAAATAGAGAAATAATCAAGAAGCCAATGATCAATTAATCAAGCCCGCCTTTAAGGAGGGAGCATGGGAGCTAATCCGTTACTGAATGTTGAGCTACCCTCGGAACTGGAAGATATTTTGCAATCTGCGCCTCACGTTGCGATCGCCTCAAACGTAGACCAGCTTGTTGAACTTGCCGTCCGGGATGCCAAAAATGGTTTTCACGATGTTGCTTACGAACTGCCCGATCGCGGCAGGGTGGTTGAAGCGTCAGTCTGTAGAGTTCGCAATGGCATCAGTGCCAACTACCACGAACCCTATATGCGGCGACGCGATCCTGACTGCATGGTGATTGGAGACAATTTACCAACCAATAAACCGACGTTTCAGTCTCGTTTTGGGTTTGAGTTTGACAGCCTCAGACAACAGACCTTTGAATGGTTAAAAACTCAGGAACTAGCAGTCTTCACCTTTGTGGCTGGGGCGCGGGGAAAAGGCCCCGATGTCGTTGTCGTCGCACCGGCCAACGCAGGATTTTTTGCTTTAGGGTTAGCCCTCCTACAAGGCATTCAAAACCCAGAGGAAATTGGAGCGGACTTTTCGTTAGGAGCGGTCCTCTACGTCGCACCACCATTTCGACATACTGTGTTTGGTGGCAAGCAAGTCGTTGTCCACAATCGTCGCCCAGGACTACACGAGTTATTCAGCTATAACCTCTATCCTGGCCCGTCTGCCAAGAAGGGAATCTACGGAGTCCTGTTAGCCTTGGGAGAACAGGAGAACTGGGTGACTGCCCACGCCTCGACTGTCCAAGTGGTTACCCCCTACGATGCCAAGGTCACCTTTATGCATGAGGGGGCAAGCGGGGGTGGCAAAAGCGAAATGCTCGAACCCATCCACCGTCGTCCCGACGGCAGCATTTTGCTGGGCAAGAATTTGGTGACGGGGGATGAGCGCAGCCTGATCATCCCCAAGACCTGCACATTGCGCCCGGTTACAGACGATATGGCGCTCTGCCATCCCAGTTTGCGACACCCCAAAAACCAGGACAAACTAGCATTAATGGATGCCGAAAATGCCTGGTTTGTTCGCCTGAACCATATTGACCACTACGGCACCGATCCCTACCTGGAAGAACTCACAATTCACCCCTCTAAGCCACTCCTGTTCCTCAACATCAACGCACAACCCAACAGCACTGCCCTGATCTGGGAGCATACCGAGGATGAACCTGGAAAGCCTTGCCCCAATCCCCGCGTGGTGATCCCCAGGGAGATTATTCCGAATGTGGTGTCTGGCCCGGTTAGCATTGATATCCGCAGCTTTGGCGTCCGCACCCCACCGTGTACGCGGGAGAGACCGAGTTACGGCATTGTGGGGTTGTTACATCTGCTACCGCCAGCGCTAGCTTGGTTGTGGCGGCTAGTGGCACCGCGCGGCCATGCCAATCCCAGCATTGTGGAAAAGGAGGGCATGAGTTCGGAAGGGGTCGGGTCTTACTGGCCGTTTGCTACAGGTCGGCGGGTGACTCAGGCGAATTTAATTTTGCAACAAATTCTGACGACTCCAAAAGTTCGCTATACGCTCTGTCCAAACCAACACATTGGTGCTTGGCAGGTGGGGTTCATGCCACAGTGGATTGCGCGGGAATACTTAGCTCGCCGTGGAGGAGAGGGATTTTCGCGAGAGCAAGTGGTGGTGTCTCGCTGTTCGCTGTTAGGCTACACACTGCGCTCCATGATGGTGGAAGGTCAGACGATTGGTAACTGGTTCTTCCGTGTCAATTTGCAACCAGAGGTAGGGGATGAAGCCTTTGATGAGGGCGCTCGCATTTTGAAGAACTTTTTTGACCAGCAGATCAAACAGTTCCTAGAACCGGATCTTGATCCCTTGGGGCAGGAAATTATTAACTGCTGTCTGTCCAATGGTACGGTGGAGGACTATGAGCGATTGATCCCCTACCCGGTGATCAACGATCAGGACTAAAGATCAACGATCAGGACTAACAGGACTAAATTGATCTGGATCAATTGACCAGGACTAAATTGCGTGAAAAATCTTGGTACGCTGGCGAAGTCAGTACGCCAAGATTTTCCCGCTGTCAACAAGCAACACCGTGAAACGCCCTTCCATAGGGACTCCATCGGTCGTTGAGTCGGTTTATTGTGGTGTATAACGGGGGCTAAATGCCCGTTGTACACCGCAGCAATCTGCTTTTAACGTGAATTTGGGGCAAGCTGAACCCCTTGGTGATTTGGGGCACCGCGCACCGCGCAGTGCCCCAAAATCCTCTGAACCAGAACTAATACAGAATTCGTCTGTAAAGTAGCAGTTTGTCGTGGTGTAAAACGTGCGCACAGCGCACGTTTTACACCACGACAAACCGACTCAATAACCGACGGAGTCGGTATAACGTTCAATAAGCTGGGTGCCCGACTTGGAACCGATGTGCGGCGTGTGGTGATGCTCGATACGAATGGCAATTGCCTGGGGATCAGACTCGTCTCAACCATTGCTTGTAACCGCTTGTTATGCGGCCTTGGCTGTCGGTCGGTGGATTTGTTCTTTGAACTTTCCTCTTTCCGAAGTTTGCATCAAGCTACTGCGGGGTTGGCAGTGAGGCGATCGCATTGTTCCCAACCTAGCGATTGCAAGATTCTTATAGACTTCTCTCCGGCCAGAGTAACCCTGCGAAAATAAAAATGTAGCCCCTACACTTATCGAGGAGGCGGTTTTGTGAAAACTCGTAAACCATTAGCTGAGAAGTATCCTCGTAACCAACCACTGCCCAAAGCGGTTCAGCCTTCAGGAAAACGCTTCAGACACCGCGATCGCGGTACTCATGTGGGGCGAGTAAAAGGGATATAAAGTTTGGCACC
>DVEB01000169.1 GCA_015295905.1 Synechococcales cyanobacterium M55_K2018_004 | reverse complement strand
AGGGTTTTGGGTCACCGCGCCCAGCGCGGTGACCCAAAACCCGCTTAACCAGAACTGACGTTAGAACTACAACAATCTGGTGAAGAATTCCCTCTAGAATTAATTTTGGTAGTTTTTTCGGATAGCAGTGCTTTCCGATGCCTTCCCCATTGTGCTCTAGACTCATCCCGGCGTATTTCCCGGCCCTATCATTCATGCCTACCGAAGACCAGATCGACCTGTTCAGCTTGGGGGACGTTGCACTCACCCAAGCCAGCAGTGACTTCAATCCTGATGACATCCCCACCAGTGCCCGGGTGCCAATCCCTCCCGGTACCTACTCCTCGATGGAGCAGATGCAGGCCCACTGCAACCAGTGCTTTCGCTGCGACTTAGGCAAGACTCGCACTCATGCGGTGATTGGCAGGGGTAACCCCAAGGCTCCCATCATGATTGTGGGGGAAGGGCCAGGGCAGAACGAAGATGAGACGGGGATCGCGTTCGTTGGCAAGGCAGGGCAACTGCTGGACAAAATTCTGGCCTCTGTGAATTTGACGGAGGAAGATGTTTTCATCTGCAATGTGGTGAAGTGTCGTCCACCAGGCAACCGCGCTCCTACCAAGGACGAGGCCGAAGCCTGCAAGGGCTATTTGCTAGAGCAGATCCGCATGGTCAACCCGAAGATTATCCTGCTGACGGGGGCAACTGCCCTAAAAGGGCTACTGGGGATCACCCAGGGAATTACCAAAGTCAGGGGACAGTGGATTGAACAGGGCGATCGCCTCTATATGCCCATCTTTCACCCGGCCTACCTGCTGCGAAATCCTTCACGTGAGAAGGGGAGTCCTAAATGGTTAATGTGGCAAGACATTCAAGCTGTCCGTGCCCGCTTGGATGAGTTACAGGCTGCAGGCAAAGTATAGGTTTGCTGACAATTTGCTGACAAATTTATGGGTCTGAACAGCATCAGAATGTGCGATTTGAAGGGGAGAAAGCAGATGGGAGAATAGCCTTGCAATTTCTTTAGGGATTGTTTGTAGTCACTTTCTTCCACAAATAGGGGTTGACTTCGTTTTGCTACCTTTGTTACGGTTAGCTCAGGTCAGTCAGAAATGACTTGATTACGTCAATTACTCAAAGGTTTTGTCGGTTCAAGCTGTTGTCGACTCAAGGTCTTGTTTGCCGAAGGTCTTTTCAGCCAGGCATTTTGCTAGTTGAGTCAACTAAAGGTAGGCTAATTCAAGAGTTTGCCAAGGGTTCAGAGGGTATTCTCATGGTTCGTCATCACGTTTATTTTTACTTTTGGTTTTGGTCGGTTCACCTGGGGTGAGTCCAATTGTTGTTGGCAAGACCAGGTGAACCGCAGAGCGACCTCTGCGGTTCTTGTTTTTAAGGCGAACCTGTTCAGGCAAAGTCATTGTCCACGCTCCCCCTCCATACTCAACCGTTTCACTATGATCGGCACTCGCTTCTTTTACGTTTACTTTTTTTGGCCCAGGCTAAACTCCGGGTAAATTCGTCGTGCAGACCTTTGTGAAACCCGGAGCCTAGACAGGAGCCGGGTTTTTTAAGTGCAAACTCTTGCGGCTGGCACACCTACGCAAATTCAGTCAATTCATTCAGCAGATTAAGGAGAACCCCATGCAAAAAGCTAAACTTGCCCTGAAGACGGATACCCAGTCTCATACGGTGATCCATCTGTCCGATACTGTGACTGTTGGGGGGAAAGACCTCCTCATCGTTGGTGGCCCCTGTGCTGTGGAAGACCGGGCCCAGATGGAGGCAGTGGCCAGCCAGTTGGCGATCGCGCCTATTCAAGCGATTCGCGGCGGTGTATATAAGCCCCGCACGTCGCCCTACGACTTCCAGGGCTTGGGCTTGGAAGGCTTGCAGATTTTAGCAGCCGTGCGGCAGCGCTATGGGTTCCCAGTGATTACAGAAGTGATGGCGATCGCTCAGATCGAAGAAATTGCAGCTCATGCCGACGTGTTGCAGGTGGGCAGCCGCAATATGCAGAATTTCGACCTACTGAAGGCACTGGGCGGAGTCAACAAGCCAGTGGTGCTGAAGCGCGGCCTTGCTGCCACGCTGGAAGAGTTTGTCATGGCTGCGGAATACATCCTCAGCCATGGCAACCCCCATGTGATCCTCTGTGAGCGGGGCATCCGCAGCTTCGACACCTACACTCGCAATGTCCTGGATCTGGGCGCTGTAGTGGCGCTGAAGCAGATTACCCACCTGCCTGTGATCGTAGACCCCAGCCATGCTGCTGGAAAGCGTGAACTGGTGGCAGACTTGGCCCGTGCGGCGATCGCCGCTGGTGCCGATGGCATTATGGTGGAGTGTCACCCTGTTCCCGAAAAATCGGTTTCCGATGCCCGTCAAGCCTTGTCGCTCGATGAAATGGTGGAATTGGTACGGAGTTTGAAGGCGATCGCCGCTGCCGTGGGTCGTACCCTTCCAGAAGGAGCCGGGAGTCTACCCCGGCTCCTGTTTGTTTAAGGAGTCTGCCTCACTACTCAACGGGAATTCGGGATAAGCTGAAACCCTTGCTTTTCCCTACGCGCCCCCCAGGAAGAAGCAAGGGTTTTGGAGCACTGCGTGATGCCCCAAGACGCTCTTAATCTGAACTGACGTTAAAATAAATTAATACAGAATCCGTCTGTAAAGTAGCAGTTTGTTGTGGTGTAAAACGTGCGCTGCGCACGTTTTACACCACAACAAACCGACTCAATCACCGACGGAGTCGGTATAAGAAGCTGAAAAATAGCAAGATAACCTATGTACCTCACCTGGCTTGATAGCAACTCTTGGCTGATTGAACTGGAAGGCAAGCGGATCCTGCTCGATCCCTGGCTGGTGGGGGCGCTCATGTTTGGCAATGCAGGCTGGCTATTTAAGGGCAGCCGCCCGACTCCCCGAACAATTCCCACAAACATTGACCTAATTTTGCTGTCTCAGGGCCTAGAAGACCATGCTCATCCTGAAACTCTGAAGGCGCTCGACCACTCTATCCCGGTGGTGGGTTCTGCCAGTGCCGCGAAGGTAGCACGCAACCTAGGCTATGCCAGCGTCACCGCGCTTGCTCACGGTGAGTCGTTGCAACTGAGCGATCGCCTCTCAGTCCAGGCAGTGCCCGGTTCGCCCATCGGCCCCACCACAGTTGAAAATGGCTACATCCTTCGCGGTCAAACCGACGGCAGCCTTTACTACGAACCGCATGGCTTCCACTCGCCTATGCTGAGAAACATGGCGCCCATCGATGTCGTGATCACACCGATCATTAACCTGGAACTACCACTCCTTGGCCCTATCATCCAGGGCAAAAAGACGGCACTAGAACTGGCGAAATGGCTGCAACCGCAGGTGATGCTTCCCACTGCGGCAGGAGGTGACATCGTGTTTGAAGGGCTACTGCTCTCGCTGTTGAAGGCAGTCGGCAGTGCTGCTGATATGCAACAAGCCTTGATAGAAAACCACTTGCCAACTCAGATCCTTGAACCCAAACCCGGTGAGCGACTAGAGGTGAACGTGGGTATCCGAGTTTAGGAGTCTACTCATGTCGTCTTACTCCGCCATTTACGATATTGTGCGTCAAATCCCCTACGGAAAGGTAGCCACCTACGGACAGGTGGCGGAGTTGGCAAATCTCTATGGTCGAGCCAGGCTAGTCGGCTATGCTCTCTACCGGGTGGCAGTAGACTCTGATATCCCCTGGCACCGAGTAATCAATGCTAGGGGTGAGGTGTCAGAATCACCCTTTCGCAATGGCAGTGATGATTTGCAACGGGTACTCCTAGAGGCAGAGGGTATCCATTTTAATTCCCAGGGGAAGGTTGACCTGAAGCGGTATCTCTGGCACCCAGAATCGATTGTTCTCTCATAGAAATTCACGCAGTTATGCGGTTTTCCCTCCCCAAAATTCGGCATCGCTTCCTGGTATTGTTGGGCCTTACGGCACTGCTCTGGAGCAGTTTACTCAGTGGCAGGGCGATCGCTCAGGCCATAACCATGACGCCTGAAGCACGGCCATCGGTCTATCAGGAACGCCAGATCCATGACCCCGATGGTATCGGCAAGTTTTATATGGGGCGCGAGATCGCTCAAGTGATGGGCCACCAAGGCGCTGGATGGCTAGAGCGACCCAGTCGCGATCGCGACGAACAGCCCGACCAAGTCATTGCCGCGCTGAACTTAAACCCCACCGATGTGGTTGCTGATATTGGCGCAGGGACGGGCTACTTTACCTTCCGCATCAGCCCTCAAGTGCCCCAGGGCAAGGTCTTTGCAGTGGATGTGCAACCAGAGATGCTGGAGTTCCTCAGGTACGTTCAAAAGCAGAAGCAGGCTAGCAACGTCGAACTGATCTTGGGAGATGAGACCGATCCACACCTGCCTCCCGCAAGCGTTGACGTGGCACTGATGGTGGATGCATACCACGAGTTTGCCTACCCCAGAGAAATGATGCAGGGCATTGTGCGATCGCTCAAACCAGGAGGCCACGTGGTGCTGGTGGAGTATCGCGGCGAAAATCCCTTTATCCTAATCAAACGGCTACACAAGATGACCCAGCGGCAGGTAAAAAAAGAGATGCAGGCTGTGGGGTTAGTTTGGCAGGAAACTAAAGAATTTTTGCCCCAGCAGCACATCCTCATGTTTCAGAAACCGGCCTAATGCGACCAGGCGTGCAACATTCTTTGCGCCGGGCGCGGTGCCCCAAAACCCTCTTAACCAGAACTGACGTTGGTTAACGATTAATTGATCGCAACAACCACAATGATGCTAACAAGGCAATGAAGTGAGCCAGGATGATATTGATATTCGCTTGCACTACCAGAATGTCAATCGGACGAATGAACTGCAACGATCCCAAAATTCCGCCAAACTGTTGAGTCACCGATCGCCCAAACAAGGAACCTACCGTCGCAAACGCCCCCATCAAGGTTACTAAGATTCCACTCAAACTGATCAAAATCCCAATCTGAAGCGCTTGGATCACTGTTGTTCGTTTGGGGCGCACTTGGGCATCGGCGACTTTTAATTGGCGAGAGAGCATCACATAGCGATAGGCCCAAAAAACACCACCCAGTAAGATCAGTAACCCAATCAAGGCAAACAAGGACCCCAACCCCGTACCGGGATTGTTGACCATAGTTGTAGTCGGCACAGCAACGCCGGGGATTGTCGGTTGTGAGACAACTGGGCTATTTAAGTTCGCTGCTGCAAAGAGCAGCACTAGTGCCGAAACAATCGCGAGAACGCCCTGCGACCATAGGCTAACCCACCCTGCCAAGCGAAATGAAGATGCGGCGCGACGCACTGCGGGGGGAATGGAGTAGGAGTCAATATTTCTCGACGACATAGGAGTCCTTGGGAATTTTGGATCTTGCACCTGGATTTGGACTCTACGAGCAATCGACCCGTTGTCTTCCAGTTGCCAAAACCACTGCACTGTTTGTCAGTAACTCTAGCAGACAGAGACCGCTCTCGACACACTCTTCTGTGGACTCTCTGTGGACTCTATAGACTATATGGACTCACTCTGCTGTCCATTGACTGTCCCCATCATTTGGCTCAGGTTCCTGACAAGAATAGGCTTGTTGGGAAATAACGAGAAAAATCGCTGAAACGGTTATACAGACTGGATTTCAAGGATTTTGCTGGAAAATCACCGAAACGCTTGCTTGGTAAGGGTTTCGAAGATTTCTGAGCTTATTACCCAACAACTCTAATAACTTATCCAACTTGTTTTGAGTAGGCAGCAGTGCCGCTCACGCAAAACAAGTGAATCACTTTAATTTTGTCTTAATTTTGTCAGAATCCTAAGTAATACGGAATCCGTTGCTTATAGGGTCGGTTAGTTTTTGGTAGAACGCGCGCAGCGCGCGCGTTCTACCAAAAACTAACTGCTACTTTACAGGCGGATTCTGTATAACGTGAATTCCGAATAGGCTGAACCCCCTGATTTTCTGTGCGTGTCGCGCCCGGAAAATCAAGGGATTTGGGGCACCGTGTTAGACGTAGTGCCCCAAATCCTCTTAACCAGAACTGACGTTAAGTATCGTTGGTCACCGCGAAGGCTGACTCGTCTTATCTCCCAGATCCATCTCAGGCTCTGCGCGATCGCCCCCAGACATAGGTTACTAATCCTAAGAGAAACACAAATCCGATTGCTCCTGCCAATGGATTACCACCCACTCCAGTTACCCAATCTGGCACCTGCCCGGTATACCGGACTAACTGAGCCACTGTAATCATGTAATAGCCCCACACCAAACCACCATGCAACCCAATCGGCAAGCCTAACCGTCCGGTTGCCCACTTGGCCCACACCAGCATGACCCCCAGCAGCACTAAGCCCAAATATTGGGGAAAGGTTTGTAGAATTTCGTTGATGGGGCGCAGGTAGTGGAGGGTCGCAAACAGCAGGCTATTGATAGCTAGTGCCACGGCTGGGCGGTAATCCCGTTGCAGTTCGTCGAGCAACCAGCCACGAAACAATAATTCTTCGGCCAAGGCTACGAGTCCACCGATCAAAAGTCCTTCGGCGATCGCCACCCCCACGAGTGTCCCTGCATTCAACTGCGATCCACCTGCAAACAAAACCTGCTCTAGCAAACTGACGGGTGGACGCGGTTGGGGCCACTGCCACTGCAGCCAGCCCAACGCTCCCTGCACTCCAAACAACAGAAACACACCCACAACACTGAGGCTTAAGCCCTCCAGGAACTCGCGCCCGTTTTGCTGAGTCCACACTAATCCGTAGTGCCTCAGGGGGGTGATAATGCCATTTACCCGACGTGCCCACCACGGCAGCAAGATTAGGAATTCGACAAATAGGAGCGACATTGCCACGAGGGTGAGTGCGTTAGCATCGCGGATGATCAGCGCTAGCAGCGCAGCAAGAGGGAGCCAGCAGATGGCCAGTGTCAGAAAAAAGACTCCCAGACGCAGGGGAAATGGCAGTGTTGCCAGACGCGCAGGAACAAGGGGTCGCATTAACTATCCCAGGATTGTTCAAACACCAATTCTCCCTGATCAACCTTGTCGCGCACTAGCGTTTCAATCAATTCCATTTCCTGCGGTGTGAGATGGCGATCGGTTTGCAGGACGCCGTAGATCCGGTCAAGTTCTTGACTAGTCAATACACCGTCGGCGATCGCTCGCTCAATCACCTCCTTCATGTGTTGTAGTTGCCGTTGCTCCTCAGCGGTCAGGTCTTTTTTGTTGGGATAGTGAACTTCCATTGTTACTACGCTCCTTTGCGATCGCATGAGTTCAACCACTGAACCGCATTACAACGTCACCTTAATCCTAGCCAACCTTAGCACGATGACACGATGCGCTCATGCTTTAAAAAGCGTTTTGTGGGAAACCCC
>DVEB01000192.1 GCA_015295905.1 Synechococcales cyanobacterium M55_K2018_004 | reverse complement strand
CGTGCGCGCCGCGCACGGAACAGCAAGGGTTTCAGCTTATCCCGAATTCACGTTAAATAGTTCCAGATCAGATGTAGCGCTACCCGCATAGGCTAAGACAACGTTTTTTGTGGGTAACCCCGCTGCATGGGATTGCCCACAAAAACCGGTTTACATCATGAGCACGTAGCGCCATAGTTCCAGCTAGGTGTCAGTCGTCGCGCAAAGCTCACACTAGGTAGAGGCGGCTGGCACGAATCGCCGGGAAGAGGCTGGCACTAACCCCGACTATTAATTAATTAAAAGTAGAAGTTTGTTGTGATGTAAAACGTGCGCTGTACACACGTTTTACATCACAACAAATCAACTCAATCACCGATAGAGTCGCCATAGGGAGAAGGCTTCATTTTTTGGGGTCACTGATTTGAGGCACAAATTTTGGGGAAAGAGAAGAGCCTCGCGCACTTCTTCCCCCAAAATTTGTACCCATGATTAAGCACCACCAAATTTTGAGTCTTGAGAGGAAAGCAGGGACTACTCGGCAAAGTCTTCAAGGTCGATTTGCTTGAGTCGAATATGCTTGCGACCAAGCGAAATCTCAAACTCATCCCCAGGCTGGAGATTCATTTGCTTGGTGTAGGCTGAACCAATCAGAAGGTTGCCGTTCGACTGTACCGTAATTCGATAACTCGCACTGCGTCCACCGCGTCCATTACTACTTTGCTTGCCGTCTAGTTCAAATCCTTCTGCATCTAGCAAAGCGTTCAAAAATTTCATCATGTTGACGCGCTCTACCCCATTTTTGGTCACGGTGTAGTAACCACATTCCTTTGCCTTTTGCTCTTTGGTCAGGTGATCGAGTTGCTTCACCTTTGTGAGCAATGCCTCGCCGGTTAACGGCTCAATCTTTTTCTTTCTACTCATTAACTTAGCTCTAAATCAGTCAACTAAATGTTCCTTCGGGACGAACTCAGCTGGGACTTGCAGGTATACCGCCGCTTCAGCCGAGCGCTTCTTGTAGAACCATACTACACTGCAAAACAATTTTTGTTCCATTTTTTTAGGCCGTTTCCTAATCTTTTTATGAGTTTTTCTAAGCTGTGATTAAGTCGATCATGACTCCCTTCCTAAAGACATGGAAGGAGTAACTTGATTGACAGATACCCCCCTTCAGAAAGCATTGCTTTGGAAGCACCAACCCAAACGGAGGGAATCTACTTGTCTAAGCCCGTCCACCGATGTTTCAAGCCCCTAAAAGCCTTGATTTTGTCCTGGAAAGGCACACCACCTCCACATAAAACCCAAGCGAACCAAAGGTGGACTGAGGAGGATGTCCTCCTGCTCGCAAGCACTCAGCAATGTCTTTAAGCTATTTTTTTGATTAAATAGTTTTAGATTCAGACCGGTTCAAGCCCAAAAGAAAGGCGGATGAGGACTGAGCCAAGTCACTCAAGAAAGACCTCTGATTCTAGTGTGCGATCGCTCCCTCAGACGATGTCCTAAGCTCCCTCAGATGACGTCCTTAAAGCAATACCTGTGGAAAACTGACCGCAATACTCACTCTCTTGGTTTTGGCATGTTTTGGGCGAGTCGAGCGCAGCGAAAACATCCGCTTCCTACTCTCCTGAGTATCTACTCTTATGGCGCTACACGCTCATGATGTAAACCGTTTTTTGCGGGCAATCCCATGCAGCGGGGTTGCCCACAAAACGCTTTGTCCTAACCTATGCGTGTAGCGCTCTCGAAAGTGCGTGTAGCGCTCTCGAAAGAGGAGGATTAGCTCTCCACAATTTTGTGTCAGTTCACATCGTGTGCTCTCATCAAAGCCTGGAGTATCGCTTCAATAACGTCAGTTCTGGTTAAGAGGGTTTTGGGTCACCGCGCTCGGCACGGTGACTCAAAACTCTTGCTGTTCCGTGCGCGACGCGCACGGAACAGCAAGAGTTTCAGCTTATCCCGAATTCACGTTAAATATAGTATCTATTGCCGAGGCAAAATTTCCATTACAAGTCCTTCTCGAGCCAGCGAAACGTTGGAATACTTAGCCTGGATCTGTTGCTCAACTTGGTGAAGATAGTCATCTTCGTGAGAGGGGTCGTGGTGAAATAAGACCACTTGTTCAACTTGAGCGGTAATTGCTACTTCTACAGCAGATTGCCAGAGGTGAGCATGTTGTTCACTTGCTCCGCCTAGGTCGCAGTAGGCTGCGTCTACACAAGCAACGTCATAGATCAGGAGATTGGCTTGATCTGCTAGGTAAAGCAAGCTCTGGTCTGGGTGATCGGCGCTGTGTTCCGTATCGGTGGCATAGACCACTGAATTGCCATTCCAGGTCACTCGATACCCTAGTGCACCATTGGGTCGGTTGAGAGAAACCGTCTCGATCATGACGTCATCGAGGGTAATCACCGAACCCGGTGAGATGTCGTGAAACTTCAGATCTGCCCGCATCATTTGCAGGGGGACGGGGAAATTCGGGCGAAGCATTTGGTCGCACAGGCGTTGTTTAATGGAGGCTCCATTCGCCCCCATCGCACCGTAGATATGAAAACAGTTCCCTTCAATAAAGGCTGGCGCAAAGAAAGGAAAGCCCTGAATTCGATCCCAATGGGTGTGGGTGAAGAAGAGATGAGCTTCTACGGGCATTTCTTTACAGAGATGTTTTCCTAGAACCCGCAGCCCAGTCCCGCCATCAAAAATAATGCGCTTATTACTGACCTGTATTTCCACACAGGGAGTATTTCCACCAAATCGAACCGTCTCGACACCTGGTGTAGGTACGCCTCCCCGTACTCCCCAAAACTGCACCCTGAATTGCTGCTGATGGGATGACAGGGATGATTTTGCAAGGCTTTGAGGACTAACAGTGGGTAGGTCAGAACCTGACATGAGAGGTTTTGAGAAGCGAAGTGTGACAGAGGAATCAGTCGTTTGGTTAAGGATGCCCATATAGTCCTAGGGTTCCCACATTTTCTAATTTAGATGCAGAAGCGGGTTCTCCATTGCTCTTGCAAGGGCGTTTAGGGATTCCTCTTACTCTCTTCAGGTATTGCAGGTAACTTCAGGACACTCAGGTTATGCCTCAAGCAAGTCGCTCTCCGCAATGATATGTAGGTACACGGCGTGCGCCCACCCATCACTGCGGAGAGCTAAACAAAGACCAGCCCTTCTTACTTTTGGGCAGCTTTAATGCAAGTCTCGACCAACGGCATCACATGGTCAACATCCTTCCAACCCAGAATCTCAGTGACTTTTTTCTCCAAATTTTTGTAGGTGCGGAAAAATTCGGCGATCTCGTCTAATCGATGCGAAGCCACATCTGCCAAGGATTTGACATTGGCATAGCGGGGGTCCTTGTCGGGCACACAGAGAATTTTTTCGTCGCGATCGCCCCCGTCTATCATTTCCAGCATCCCAATGGGGCGAGCGGCAATCACACAACCAGGGAAGGTCGGTTGGTCCATGATGACTAATCCATCTAACGGATCACCATCATCCGCCAAGGTATTGGGCACAAACCCATAGTCAAAGGGATACTGTACCGATGCATAGAGCACTCGATCCAGCGCCAAAGCGCCCATGTCTTTGTCAAACTCGTACTTATTCTTGCTACCGCCTGGAATCTCAATTAGGACGTTGATGATACCAGGCTTCGGTTGAGGCGGAATACGCGATAAATCCACTGTACATCTCCAATAAGACAGAACCAGGATATTGGGCGAATGGCGATGGAAAGCAGCTAAGGGATTTGCGCTGAGGCAATGTCCCCGCTGTAGGATGCGCTAGGTGGTAGCCATAGCACAGCGCGGGGATTCTAGTGTCACGCATGTCCCTCAACATCTTAGTTTTGCTGCATCATCCAGGTAGATGCCGAGGTTTCAAGACGCCATCTCCGCAGAAACTAGACAACTCCTGAAACTGCTCTCACTCGCCTGACAAACACCCAACTATCCCGAATAGCATTTTAGGGGATGAGGGACAGCTTCTAGTGTCGCAGTGCAGAGGAAGGATAGACAGTGGGCCCTTGCAAGGGAGTTGGAGTTGAAGAAAAATAGGCGATCGCTGCAACTGGAACCACCAGGGTCAACAATGCAATCAGGGTGCCAATTACATCGGCAATTCGGGAGGGATAAGGTTCAAAGGGGGCGTCGGCTCTACTGCCAGGTTCCATAAATTAACGTTTCCTCAATCGAGGCAATGATTTTAGTCAACGATCCGGATAGATGAGCCTACTGTTCTGAGGCATCCTGCCAACTAGGGTCTTGCATCTGGTCTTGATCTCAGGATAGCTTGCAACACCAATCCGCTTTTATTAGACAAACTTGCTTACCTAGCCTAATCGCTTACTCGACAGACCCACTGTCCAAGTGACTTCTGCTGATTCTATTCTTTAGACTAGCTCTATTCTTTACACTCGCTCCACTTTTTATTGTAGAGGAGCAAGGATAGATAGAAAGTTATAAAAATTACTATGAAAAATCTATTGCTGCTTGCCAAGGGAGCAGCAATTCCTAAGTAAGGTGAATTCCAGATCAGCTGAAACCCTTGATGTTGCCTGCGCGCCGCGCAGGCAACATCAAGGGTTTGGAGACACTGTGCAGTGTCCCAAAATCTGCTGAATCCGTACTGACGTTAGAGTATGGCGCTACGCGCTTGTAATGTAAAACACATTTTGTAGGGCCCCCCGCGCAGCTAGGCTTCCCACAAAACGCTTTGTCCTAACCCATGCCTGTAGCGCTATAGGACTCACAAAGCAGCCCAGTTGACGCAAGTTGGTCGTAGCTGGTCGTAGCAGGTCTCAGCGCTGTGGGGCGTCAAGTAGGGTTGCCATCGCCGGAAACAGGGAAACGGCTCGTTCTCTAGAGAAATCGGCGATCGCCCCCCAAGCACTACTCAGTAACCGCGAGGGCTGGATCTCATCCTTCACCAAGTGCCATAGCCGCTGCACCTCTTCGGTGTGGAGACGATCGTCCTCAATCAAGGCCAGCATAATTTGACGCCGCAGGTAGAGGCCCTCATCTGATAACAGAAACTGAAGCCCCATCTGAGCCGTGGGGATCAGGTCAAACTGCTGGTCAGAACGGGCGATCGCAATTAAGTTCTCCAGCCGCTGCCACTGGAACTTACCGTCCTTGAACAGCACCTCAATCAGACGGCGACGCAAGGCTGGTGACTCTCCTTGCAGGAGGCGACGCGCCACGTAGGGGAAGGACACCTCTACAATCTTGAATTCTGGATTAAGCGTCAGGGCCAGTCCCTCCTGAGTCACCAGCGAGCGGATGATCAGTGCAAACTTAGCAGGGACTCGGAACGGATACTCATAGACCAGTTCTGAAAACTGATCTGTAATGGTTTGAAAGTTGAAATCACGAACGTTTTGCCCAATCGCATCATCAAACACCGCTTCTAGGGCAGGAATAATCGGTCGAATATTCGTCTTGGGACTGAGGAAGCCCAGCTTGACGAAATCCTGCGCCAGTTCATCGTAGTCCTTGTTAACCAGGTGAACGACCGAATCCACCAACGTCTCCTTGGTGTCTTCGGTCAACTGGTCCATCATGCCGAAGTCAATGTAGGCCATGCGTCCATCGGGCATGGCGAACAGGTTACCGGGGTGGGGGTCGGCATGAAACAGGCCAAATTCAAGTAACTGACGCAGACCAGCAGTTACCCCGATCTCAATTAACTTGTCGGTGTCTAGCCCAGCTGCTCTGATCTGTTCCGTGTCTGTGAGCTTGAAGCCATTGATCCACTCTAGCGTCAGCACGTGCTGGCTGGAAAACCGCCAGTAGATCGAGGGGACCTTGATAGTGGGGTCATCTTGAAAGTTGGCAGCAAACTTCTCGGCATTGCGGCCTTCGTTCAGGTAATCTACTTCTTCGAACAGTTTGGTACCAAACTCATCCACGATCAGTGTCAGGTCATGGCCCAAGTTAAGCGGCAGCAAGGGGGCAATCCACCCAGCCGCCCAGCGCATCAGGTAAAGGTCGAGGGTCAGCGTCGGCAACAGGTTCGGACGCTGCACTTTAACGGCAACCTCATCGCCATTGTGGAGGCGGGCGCGGTAAACCTGGCCCAGGCTGGCAGCCGCGATCGGGTCGGGTGAGATCTCGGCGTAGATTTCGTGGATGGGACGCTCGAGTTCCGTTTCAATGCGCTGAAAGGCGATCGCATTAGGGAAGGGCGGCAGTTGGTCTTGCAGTTTCACCAGTTCTGCCAGAAAGTCTTTACGGATCAGGTCGGGGCGCGTGGAGAGCGCTTGCCCCACCTTAATGAAGGTGGGACCCAGTTGGGTCAAAATGCGACGGAGTTGAACCGCTCGCCGACTTTTGTGGAGTGACTCCTGCTGCCGCCATTCGTCTAGCTTCAGCCCCAGGAAAAACCCGGTAAACATCCAGACAATAACCAGAGTGCGCCAGATACTTTGCCAAGGTCGCCAGCGGTAGTATCGGGCAATGGCTTCTGCATCATAGCGCTTCAGCCGACTCAAAGGATGCTGACTCACGCTCTTATTTCCTCTTTAACCCAAAAAATAGAGTGATCGAAGCCTACAAACCTGCCCTCACCTGCCATGCTGGAAGCAATTCCTGTGTGAAATCAACTCCCTCGAAGTCAAATCCGATCAAGCCCAGCCCATCTTAATCAGGTTGACGGAACTTGTAGCGGAGGCTTAGGCAGGTCTGCGCGGGCTTGGAGGTGCGCTAAACGTTGCTAATCAGTATATATTCCTATCTTAACGCCCGTATAAGAAACTACAAATAAATCCACAGAAAAAGCAGCAAAAGTTAACTTTTGCTTTAGGAAGTCTCCTAGTCAGTGGCCGATGTGAGCCAATAGGAGGCTTTGCAGACCCTATTTCTCCTAGATCCTATAGAACAAATCGGCTGACAGGGAAAGGATTAACAGAACGCAAGAAACCTCAAGGGAATTGACAAATTTGTAACAAAACTACATCGAAGCTAGATGGACTGTTCCCTTTGGGCAGGCGAGCGTTCCGTTAAGACGACGCCACCAAGCAAAACACCGGCAAGTTAGCGATCAGCTGCACGTTCGCCGCGATCGGTCACAGCTAGTCTGGCCAATTCCCTTAATCTGCTGATTACGCTGACTTAAACCACGATCGGTACATTCTGTTTTTGTGGGAAACCTGTGCCCCTGTCGATCTGCTGCTGGATGGGTGTAGAGCAGCTTGCATGCACCCGATTGGGACTTGCGAGGCTGCACTGAAGAAAATCTAGCCAGTATTGGGGACATGGGCCGGGCCATGCTAACGCTGATCCTTTTTCGCAAAAGAGAACACACGCATCATGACGCTCAAACGCAGACAGTTTCTTACATTCCTAGGTGCAACCGCAGGCTCTCTAGCGCTGAGTCCCTTGGTCAAAGATGGTCGCTTTGCAATGCCCTTTATGGGTGAAGCCGCAGACGCATCGACGGTTAGAGGTTTGAGCTTCACGCCGGTGAAAAGTCCGATTCCCCTAGAAAACAGTGGCCTGAGTGCTGAACAGCAGAAGACGGCTTTCAGCACGTTTCAAGTGGTTGATGATATGGTGCTGCCACCCGGCTTCACCTACGACGTAATTGCAGCCTGGGGCGATCGCGTCGGCGACTCTCGTTTTGGCTACAACAATGACTACCTCTCCTTTATTGAAACCGCTCCCAATGAAGGTTTCCTGACAGTTAATTTTGAGTACATTAGTGGCAAGACTTGGTTGCAGACCTATCCACTGGTGATCCGCAAACCCCTTCCCATTGCAGAAGTGCGGGCGGCTGCGGAAGCTGCTGGAGAGAATGGCATTGATGTGATGGCACTGCCTGACAGTGACCCGCGCAAAGCTCAAATCCAACAGCTTTGCAAAGAAGCGCTGACTGACCTGGGCATTGGCGTGATCTCAATTCGCAGGAATCCAAATGGTCAGTGGGTGCGCACCAATTCTCGTAGCGATCGCCGCATTACTGGCATCTCTGGTCTGGAAGATGGGCGCTACTTGAAGTCTACCGGCCCGGCCACTGCTGTTTTCCGTAAAGCCAGTGGTCAGGGTTACCTGGATCGCCTAGGTGACAAGATTATCGGCACCTTCAACAACTGCGCTGGTGGCACCTCCCCCTGGGGAACTGTCTTCAGTGCTGAAGAAAATTACCAGGACTATGTACCCGAAGGTGTATATGCCGATGGGACTTCCCTGCCGCTTTCTAAGAGACCCTTTTCCCTAGATGTGGACGGTATCAACGGCTTGGGAACTGCCCTAGGATATGCCGGGAACAAGTATGGTTGGATGGTAGAAGTGGATCCGGCCAATCCCAACGACTATGGCACCAAGCACACTTGGCTGGGCCGTTTCCGTCACGAAGCTGTTGCTATTCGGGCTGTGCCAAACCGGAAGTTGGCGGTCTATTCAGGATGCGATCGCCGGGGTGGACATCTTTATAAGTTCATCAGCCGCGACAACGTGGTGAACCCGACGGCTAAGACAAACTCGCGTCTGCTGGAAAATGGGATGCTCTATGCCGCTAAGTTTAATGCCGATGGCACAGGTCGCTGGATTGCTCTGGCTCCTAGCACACCCGTCGATCCCGAACTGCCCAGCCAGCACGTTGGCGGTATGATCCCTCTACCCAAGCGTCCCGACGGCGGATTTGAACGGGTGCGCGAAGATGCAGCCGTGGCAGCCTTTAAGCAGCAGTTCCGAACTCTAGGTGATTTGTACACTGGCAATCCGGTGGAGAAGCAGGGGGCTATTTTGATCGATGCCCACTTCGCTGCCAATGCCGCAGGTGCAACCTGTACAGCTCGCCCCGAAGATACCGACGTGGCCGCTGATGGCACCCTATTCATCGCCTTCACCTCTGGCTCTCCGAGCAGCAGTGATGGCAGCCCCAACAAGGCTATTTTCAAAGGGCCACAGGGCGGAGCTTGGGAGTTTGGCTGGATCATGAAACTGCGGGAAGATGGTAACGATCCTGCTGCCCTCACCTTCCGCTGGGAAATGATGGCGATGGGTGGTGAACCAGTCCAGGGCGGTGCCGGGTTTGCCAACCCCGATAACCTGGAGATTGACCGCTTCGGGAACCTGTGGATGGTGACTGATATGTCTACCGAGAAGCACAACCTCGAAATTGCCAGCCGCACGAAGGCCGATGGTTCCGCCGTTAGCCAGTCAGATCTGCGCGGCATCTATGGCAACAACTCTATATGGTTCCTGCCCACGTCTGGCCCCAATGCGGGAGAAGCCTTCCTGTTCGGCTATGGCCCGATGGAATGCGAGATGTGCGGCCCATTCTTCACCCGAGACCAGCAAACCCTTTTCCTGGCGGCCCAGCACCCTGGTGAGATCAACGGCATCCGCAAGGATATGGAGAAAGTGAGCCGCCGTTTTGCGCTGAAGACCACTGATGGACAGGACTTCATGCAGACTCGCGAAGTTCCCATCGGTTCGAACTGGCCTACCAAGCGACCCAATGACCCACCCAAGCCTGCGGTGATCGCAGTGCGAAAGGTTGGCGGCGGTAGCCTGACGCGGGGCTAAGGAGACTTTGGGAGCAGTGTGTCGCTCCTGAGCTAACGTCAGTTCTGGTTAATGAGGATTTCGGGGCACCGCGCCATGCGCGGTGCCCCGAAACCTTTAACGTTCCAAGCGTGTCGCGCCTGGAACGTCAAAGGCTTCAGCGTATCCGGAGTTCACGTTTGTCAATCCTGAGGAGTGACTGCTTTGGGGAGACGGCTGCGGTGTTCAAGCCAAACCATCAGGGCGATCGCCCCTACTGCGACTGCCAGAAACACCAACCCAGCCTGCGAAACCCATTTCATGAGTTGTTCTAGGGAAACCGCTCGTCCTGCAAAAAAGGACAAGGTGACCATGAGGCTAGCCCACACCAGTGCTCCACCTGCGTTGTAGAGCAGAAACTGGGGATAGGGCATCCGTGCCAGCCCTGCTAGTGGCCCTGCAAACACTCTCAAGAGTGTGACAAAGCGGCCCAAAAAGACCGCTTTCGCAGCATTTTTGCTGAACTGATCGCGAACCTCTACCAGCTGGGTCTCTTGTAACCGGAACAACCGACCAATGCGAGTGAGCAGCGTCCAACCGCCGTAATACCCAATCCAGTAACCAAAGTTATCGCCCAGGATGGCTCCACCAGTGGCGCTCGCTAAAACCCGCCAATAGTCTAAGTCCCCACTCCCCGCCAGAAAACCACCGACCACCGTGATTGTTTCTCCAGGGATGGGGATGCCCGTATTCTCCAGCAGGATGCCAAAAAAGACCGTCCAATAGCCATACTCATGGGCCAGGTCTTGAATCGTTTCGAGCGATACCCACTCAACCATGAGAGACAGCCTTCACATTCTTTAACGAATACTGCTCTGATCTTCACTTACACCGGCCGAAAGTGTCAATGAACCGTGACCTGCAGAAAATTGTTGGGATGGCTGAACCTAGAGATACGTGATACCGACTCCGTCGGTTATTGAATCGGTTTACACCACGACACACTGCTACTTTACAGACGGATTCTGTATGAATTCCGGATACGCTGAAACCTTCGATGTTCTGGGCGCGACGCGCCCAGAACATCGAAGGTTTTGGGGCACCGCGCCGGGCGCGGTGCCCCAAAACCCGCTTAACCAAAACTGACGTTACTTTGGCTGGATGGGTGGCAGTGCCCACAAACGCACGGCGTCAAATCCTCGTCCGGTCGCGAACGTGCGCCAGTCTGGACTGATGGCGAAATGGTCTAGGAGGGCACCCTCGCCTGTAAAGCTGGCGATCGCCCTACCATGCTGAAGATCCCAGGCAACCAGTTTCCCTTCCGCATCGCTACTCAGAAATATCTGGCCATCTCCCCGCACCGCCAGGTTGTTGATGAAACCGAGGTGGTCAGTGAGGGTCTGCTTCAACGTCCCATTCGAGAGATCCCAAAGATGGATGGAGCGATCGGTGCCGCCCCCGATCAGGGTCATACCATCGTGGGTGAAGGCGATCGCATTGATAAACCCCGTGAAGCCATCAAAGCTGCGGAGGTGTTCCCCCGTCTGCAAATTCCAGGTCATGATCACAGGATCAGTGCCCCCACTGGCCAGGGTTTGCCCATCGGGGCTGATGGCCAGGGTATTGATAAAGCCTTTGTGCCCCTCCAGTAGGCGCAGCATCTGGCCACTGGTGGGGTTCCAGAGGCGAATGGTGCGATCGGCACTGCCACTCACCAAGACGCCATCGGGGGTAAACAGCAGGGCATTGATGGGCTGAGTATGCCCCTTCAACGTTTGCAGCAGTTGCCCCGTCGCCATGTCCCAAATTTTGATCTCCTTGTCGCTGCCGCCACTAGCGAGGAGTTTGCCATCATCGCTGACGGTCAAGGCATTGATGAATCCGGTGTGGCCCGATAGGGTGCGGATCGGGTTTCCCGTTGCCACGTCCCACAGGCGAATCGTGCTGTCTAGCCCAGCGCTTATCACGGTTTGACCGTTGCTGGTAAAAGCCACACGATTCACCAAGCCAGTGTGCCCTGCCAGGATTTTTGCGGGCAGGAGTGTCTGAGGGCGATCGCCTGTGAAAATCACGCAGTCCCCCTGTGACCAGCAGCCATAGATGCGCACGGCTCCGTAACCGGCCAATCCCAGGATTAAGAGGGCCAGGCTCCCCAGTAACCAACGATGCGATTGACGGCCTGCACCAGCCGTGGTTCGTCTTGCTTGGACGGCAGTGTCAGCCTGTACAACGGTTTCTCGCGGGGGAGAGTGGGTATCGGGTTGGGAGCGAGTCGCGCTGCCGAGGGCTGGGGCAGGAGTAGGGGCGATCGCCAGTTTTTCTAGAGTATCCAGCATTTCCTGGGTGGTGCGGGGGCGATCGGCAGCTCGCTCGGCAATCAGACGGTCAATGAAATCAGCAAAGGCAGAGGAAATCTGGGGAGCATACCTGCGCCAGTGGTAGGAATTGTGCAGAGAGTCATATATCTCTGGGTCGGTCGGCAACTTCCCGGTCAGCAGAAACACAAACGTCCAGCCCAGGGCATAAAAGTCAGACTGGGGGACAGCCTGCCCCTTCTCCTGCTCCGGTGGGGTGTAGCCGGCGGAACTGATGCGCGTCACGCCCCCTGTCACACCCAACTGGGCCAGATAGGTATCGGTCATCTCGCGCACGGCGCCAAAGTCCACCAGCACCAGTTGCCCATTCGAGCGGAGCATAATGTTTTCCGGCTTGATGTCGCGGTGGAAAAAGTTTTTCTGGTGAACCCGGTGCAGCACATCGGTCACCTGCCGCATCCAGTTGATTGCCTGCTTCTCACTGATGGGGTTGTTGCCCTGCTGTCGCATCCACTCCCGCAGATTGGGGCCATCTATTTTCTCCATGATGATGCAGTGCAGTGGTTCCTCCGCCCCCCGGGGGGTGAACTCAAAGTAGCCGTCTGCCTCCACCGCTGGGATGCCTGGATGCTTAAGCTGGCTTAACACCAACGCTTCCCGCTTAAACAAAAAAACAGCCTTCGAGGTCTTGCTATGGGTCTCCTTCAGCACCTTCAAAATTTTAGGAATGCTGCGCTCGTACGCCTCATAGACCCGCCCAAAGCCGCTCTTGTCACTGAGCAGCCGCATCACCCGATAGCGTTCCTGCAACACTAAGTCAGAGCCGCAGCTCTGGCAAAAGCGGCTACCATCGTTGCCAGGATGGTCTGGTTGGAGGCAGTTGGGGTTGATGCACAAACTCATAGGCGGCAGAGATTAGCAGGGGGGATGCATCGAATCTAATATGCCCTCGTGCTACCACGATACTTCTAGATGGTACTTCCCAGCACTCGTGGTGTCCCCCCCCGATGGCAATGGCGAGCAGTGAGGCAAGTTGCGATCGCCCCACCCCGACCACCCGTTGCCTGTGATAGATTCGTTGCAGCAGTGCCTCCACCCATTACATCAACACCAGATCATGCCAACTGCAACGACTTCTTCCTGCCAAACGCAGGTGGGCGCCCAACGAGACTGGGTCTGGCGAGGATGGCAGGTACGCTATAGCTATCACCGTCCGACTCAGGCGATCGCTGCCAATTCCTGTCCCATCGTCCTGCTCCACGGTTTTGGAGCCGCTCTCACCCAGTGGCATCGCAACATCAGCGTGCTGGGGCAACACCATCCTGTCTACGCCGTAGATCTGCTGGGCTTTGGTGCTTCCGAAAAAGCCTCCGCCGACTTCGAGGTAAAACTCTGGGCAGAGCAAATCCGAGATTTTTGCCAGCAGGTGGTGGGGCAGCCGGTTGTGCTGGTAGGGCACTCGCTGGGGGCACTGGTCGCCCTGACGCTGGCCGTCACCTATCCCGATCTGGTGCGGGGGTTGATTCTGGTCACGCTGCCAGCTGCCCGTCAGGAACTCTTGCCCAAACCTCTCCAGACCCTTGTCGGAAAAATCGAGTCCTTTTTCTCAGCACCGCTGTTCATCAAGCCCATCTTTCATGTTGCCCGCAGGCCAGGGTTTATTCGTGCAGCCTTGAAGCAGGTCTATGCCCAGCCAGAACTCGTCACCGATGAACTGGTAGAAAGTTTTGTGACTCCCACTGCAGACCGGGGGGCGGCCAAGGTCCTTTGCCGTTTGGTGAAGGAACGCACAAAGAACATATTTTCCGCCAGTGCTCATGCGTTGCTGCGCCACCTCGATATGCCAGTGCTGATGCTGTGGGGTCAGCAGGATCGCGTCATCCCAATTGCCTGGGGGCGAGAGTTAGCTAGGACTTACAAACACCTCAAGCTGGTGGAACTGTCTCCAGCCGGGCATTGTCCCTATGATGAGTGTCCGGAACAGGTGAATCGCGAAATTTTGAACTGGGTTGAAACGGTTGTCGGAGGGAATGGCACAGGTGTCCAATCCGAAACCTGCTGACCCCATCATCGGGGGACTCAGTGGACTAGTGGTAGGAGCGACCTATCCCCTGCAAGCTCTGGTCTTGTTTTGGCGGCAACCTAAGCTGCGGCGGTATGTGCTGGTGCCCATCCTCATCAATGTTGTGGTCGGCCTGACGGTCTATGCTGGGTTACTCGCCGGCGGCCTCTGGGCGATCGATGCCCTGTTTAATCATTTGTCTCGCTGGATCCCAGACCTCTCGCGCTGGGCCCCCACCCTCCCCGCTTGGTTCCACTGGTCTGCCTGGACGGTTACCCTCCCTGCTGAGTGGCATCTCCCCCAGTGGCAATGGACATTGCCCGCCTGGCTACACTTTCCTGCAGGCTGGCACCTACCCACCTGGCAATTTTCCTGGCCTAATTGGTTGCGGCTGCCCACCTGGCAGTTCCATCTGCCGGACTGGGTGAGCGCATTGCCCGACGCAGGGGCGATCGCCCTACTCTGGCTGGCCCGTTCCGTTCTGGTGGTGACGTTGTTGCTGGTGACCGGCTTTATTTTTCTGCAATTTGGGGTGCTGCTGGGTGCCCCCTGGTATGGCAAGCTCTCGGAGGAAATTGAGCGCCTCCGTCTCGGGTCTGTCCGTATTGTGGACGTGGGGCTGCCCAGAGAAATTGGGCGATCGCTCGGTTACGAACTAAAAAAGTTGGCGATTACCTTCGGCATTGGGCTACCCCTGTTGCTGCTCCAGCTCTTCCTCGGTCCAGGAACACTGATCTCCACCGCCGGAGGTATTACCCTAGCGGCCACCATTGTCTGCATGGACTTCCTCGATGCCGCTGTCGAACGCCGTCGCCCCCGCTTCCGTAAAAAGCTGGCAATCCTGATCCGCAGCCTACCCGCCAGCGCTTCCTTTGCCCTAGTCTGCCTGAGCCTCGTCAGTCTCCCATTGGTCAACCTACTGGCGATCCCCCTCTGTGTAGCTGCCGGGACGCTATTTGCCTGCGATCGCATTTTGCCGTGGTTGGATCGGGAGGAGGGGGGCAAGGGAAACGCTTAGGCGGCAGTGTGCGAGGAATCGCCCATAGTGAAGGACATTCGCTCGGTCTTCCTGTGATGGTTTCCCCCCAGTGCCCAACTCCGATACATTAGAAAAAATTCTGCTTATCCCACTCACCCCACTCACCTCACTCACTCCAATCTACCCTCTGCTCCATGCCCCAATCCGTCTACGCGATCGACTTCGGCACTAGTAATACCGTTATCACTCGCTGGAATCCCGTCACGCAACAGCCAGAGACCCTCAGTCTGGATGGTCTTTCTCTGACGCTGGAGCAGAATCCGCCGCTGGTGCCCAGTCTTGTCTATGTTAAGGATGGAGCCGCAGGAGAAATTGTGGCAGGCCAGCAGGTGCGCGATCGCGGCCTCGATTTGGCGCAGGATGCCCGGTTTTTCCGCAACTTCAAACGCGGGATCGGAGTAGACATTCAGGGCTTCTTGCCCTCATTAGACGGGCGGAACATCACCTTTGAGCAGGTGGGGCAATGGTTCCTCACCCAGGTGATTCAGCAGATCGTTGCCCGCGATCCTGATGTCGGTTCCCTCGTGTTCACGGTCCCCGTCGATAGTTTTGAGACCTATCGATTGTGGCTGTCAGGGGTGTGTCAGTCCCTTAGTATTGACCAAGTGCGCATGTTGGACGAGCCAACGGCAGCGGCACTGGGTTACGGTCTGGACGCCGCCCAACGACTGCTGGTGATCGACTTTGGGGGCGGCACACTGGATATGTCGCTAGTCCAGTTAGAGAAGCCTAGTTCTGCCAGCACAAAACCCCTTGGCTTTCTGCTGAAGTTTGGCCAGCGAACGCTGACCGACTCTGCCCAGAAGCCCTCCATGGCAAAGGTACTGGCAAAAGCTGGGCAAAACTTGGGCGGAGCCGATATTGACCACTGGTTGGTCGATTACTTTGCTGAACGTCAGGGGCTTGTCAGTTCCCCCCTCACGCTGCGACTGGCGGAGCGGCTCAAGATCCGGCTCTCGCAAGCGACCGAGGCGACCGAAGCCTACTTTGATGACGCAACTCTGGAAAGCTATGAGTTGAGTCTGACGCGCGATCGCTTCCATGAAATCCTCCAGCAGAACCAGTTTTTTGACCGTCTGGCAGAGACCTTTAGCCAAGTGCTCCGACAGGCGCGCCGTCAGGGGGTGGAACTAGAAGACATCGATGCGGTGTTATTGGTGGGGGGCACGGCCCAGATCCCCGCAGTCAAAACCTGGGTAGAGGAGTATTTCCCGGCCGACAAGGTACGGGCCGAACGCCCCTTTGAAGCGATCGCCCAGGGTGCCCTCCAGGTGGGGCAGGGCATCGAAGTCAGAGACTTCCTCTACCACAGCTATGGCATTCGCTTTTGGGATCGGCGGAACCGGCGCCATAGCTGGCACCCCATCATCCGTGAAGGACAGCCTTACCCAATGGAAAAGCCCGTGGAACTGGTGTTGGGTGCTTCGATGGAGAACCAACCCAGCATTGAACTCGTGATCGGTGAGCTAGGATCAGAGACAGGTGGCACTGAGGTTTATTTTGAGGGCGATCGCCTCGTCACCCGCCCTGTCGGAGGTGGCACTCCCCAGGTCAAGCCCCTGAACGACAGCGACTCCGCTCGCAGCATTGCCTCACTGAATCCTCCCGGCTTTCCCGGTAGCGATCGCATTAAGGTACTATTCTGGGTCGATCGGGAACGGCTGTTGCGCATCACCGTTGAAGACCTGCTGACTGCTCAGACTCTGCTGGAAAATCGCGTGGTTGCCCAACTGCGCTAATGCCAACGCGAGTTCGACGGGTTTTTGTGGTTGAGGACTTCGCCCTCTGCCACACCCGTCCTCAAGCGAGGGGCATCGAATTCATGGTCATCCGAAACACTGACGTTCAACCCCTGCTGCTATGCCGCCAAACTACCGTCGCTGCGTGGTTTGTCGAAAAATCGATCATAAATCGGCTTTTTGGCGAATTGTGCGCCTATTTCCGTCACGGAAGATACAATTAGATGAGGGCATGGGGCGTTCCGCCTATCTATGTCCGCAAGAAAGTTGCCTACAGGCAGCCCAAAAAAGAGACCGATTAGGGCGATCGCTGAAAGCGCCCGTTCCCCCAGAGATCTACCAACTGCTGTATCAGCGATTGTCTGCAGGCAAGTCGGAGACTCCTGCCGGAGCAACCGCAGCTACGGCGGTCGCATCGACCAGTGTCGACTCATAGAGGCCTCACTGAGGAGGACTCACTGACGGTTCGCCACTGTCGCCTCCTATGACATCATTTCTGCCGATAAACGGTATACTCAGTCAGGGCTGACGGTGACTGGTCAGCAACGCATTCACTCATGGAGAGTAGGCATTTGACAATCAGAGCAACTGGGGACAGCGAAAACATCCGTGATTTGCGATTTGGGTTGGTGAACGCAGCCCAGCGGTGGTCTTTGTTAAATTACATTTGTTTCGGAGCATTCGCCCCAGTTTTGTAGAGATTTGTGCAAGATTAGAAAAGAAGCTTGATTCTGTGCAACATAGCTCAGATCTGTTTTGAACAGGGAGTGGCGAGCGATCGCCTGAGGGTAAGCGTGGGTTAGCCCCGATCTCGAAGACTCCCGACCTCGTTTTCCTGGTTTGAGGTTTCCTATTGTCCTTGAAAGTAAAGAGAGCGAGACCCTGCTTATGTGATATTGATTGGCGCGGAGAGGTAAGAAGTGGATGAACAACGGCAAAGTGAGAATTTACGAGTTATCGAAAGAGTTGAATTTGGACAATCGAGAAATTTTGGAAGTTTGCGACCAACTAAGCATTCCTGTCAAAAGTCATAGCAGTACGATTTCAGAAGCCGAAGCCGCAAGAATTCGCTCCGCCGCTGAAAAATATCAATCCCAGTCCTCGTCTACCGGAAAGTCAGTATCGTCAAGCTCTGCCTCCATGACCCAATCCCGACAGGGCAGTACACAGCCCCCCGTCAAAAAACAGCAAATCCTTGAAATTCGGAGAAATCGTCCGGCCGTTGAACCGCCCAAGCGGCCAGAGGTGCAGCCGTCGACTGCGGCACAACCTGCGCCTCCAGCCGTATCGCCCCCCCGCCCTGTTGCTCCCCCAACCGCTGCGGCAGCCCCTCGTCCTGTTGCCCCAGTTCGGCCTACCACGAGTCCTGAGGGTGGGGCCAAGCCAGTCAGCCCGGTTGAACCTGCTCCGAGCGAACCTGCACCTGTAGTGGAGGCTCCCGCTGAGGTAACAGCACCAGAGCCAGCCCCAGCAGTGGCCGCAAAGCGTGAAGCCGCTCCCCCCCAACCACCGGTGGAGGCTCCCGCTTTGGTCGGCCCACCTGCGAAACCCGCACCGACTAAAGCACCTGCGTCCCGTCCGGCAACGAGTGCCGAAACACCGTCGGCCTCTCCCAATCGGCCAGTGTTGAAGAAAGCAGGTCAAAGCCAGGGCGATCGCCAGACCGCTCCAAGGGAGGGGGCAGCCCATCCTGCTCGCCCAGTCAAACCCTCAGAGGCAAGGTCAAATGAGAATTCCCGTCCAATTGCCAAGCTTTCGGGGTCTGCTGTAGTCAGCACTCCTGAGGCGGAAGAAGTACCCGTCTTGCGGGCAAAGCCAGTTCTCGAACTCCGGCGGAAGCCAGTTAGACCAGGCGCAGTAACCGAAGGTGAGAGTACCCCTGCGGCCAAAGTGGGCGTTGTTGAGGTTGGGGTGCCTGAGCTCAAGCGGCCTGCCCCTCCTCGCACCAACAAGCGGGGTAAATCCTGGGAGGACGAGGAAGAAGAGCAAGAGACCCCCAAGGCCGCCAAAGGCGCGGTTAAGGGCAAGCGTCGTGCCAATTTGGTAGACGACGACGAAGACATTGATCTGGAGGAAATTCTGGAAGAGTCGGCAAGTGAAGACTCCGGCCCCACAATTGTGAGCCTGTCTCTGGCTCGCCCACCCAAGCCTAAGAGCCGTCCAGGACAGGTCAAGCCGGTAGCAGCCGCGCCTACCCAGAAGAAAAAATCAGCTAGTTCTACCGAATCGCGCCAAAGCCGTCGCGATCGCCGTGAACAGGAAACTCGCGAGAAGCCAGAAATTATTACCTTGACGGGTGGTTTAACGGTTTCTGAACTGGCGGATATGTTGGTTGTGCCCGATACCGAAATCATCCGCACTCTCTTCATGAAGGGCATCATGACGACGGTAAACCAGGTGCTAGACGTGCCCACGGCGACCATGGTGGCAGAAGAGCTAGGAGTGCTGGTCGAGACTGGCACCGCCGAGGCCGAAGCTAAGAAAGTAACCGAGATGCTGGATGCCTCCGATCTGGAAAATCTCCAGCGGCGTCCACCCGTCGTCACTATCATGGGCCACGTCGATCATGGCAAAACGACGTTGCTGGATTCCATTCGCAAGACGAAGGTCGCTGCCGGAGAAGCTGGAGGGATTACTCAGCACATTGGTGCTTACCATGTGGACGTAGAACACAACGGCAAAACAGAACAAATCGTGTTTCTGGATACACCAGGTCACGAGGCGTTTACTGCCATGCGAGCACGGGGGGCACGGGTCACCGACATCGCCATTCTGGTCGTCGCTGCCGATGACGGGGTGCGTCCTCAGACCATTGAGGCCATTAGTCATGCGAAGGCCGCAGGAGTGCCCATCGTGGTTGCTATCAACAAGATTGACAAACCCGAAGCGCAACCTGACCGGGTGAAACAAGAGCTGACTGAGTTTGGTCTTGTGGCAGAAGAGTGGGGTGGCGACACGATCATGGTGCCTGTCAGTGCGCTGACGGGTGAAAACCTAGATACCTTGCTGGAAATGTTGCTGCTGGTGGCAGAGGTGGAAGACCTCTACGCAAACCCCGACCGTCCTGCCAAGGGCACCGTGATCGAAGCCAACCTCGACAAGGCTCGTGGCCCTGTGGCAACTCTGCTGATCCAGAACGGGACTCTGCGGGTCGGGGATGTGTTGGTAGCTGGCTCTGCCCTGGGTAAGGTGCGGGCCATGATTGACGACCGGGGTAAGCGGGTTGAGGCGGCTTCACCTTCCTTTGCTGTGGAAGTCCTTGGTTTGAGTGACGTGCCGGCAGCAGGGGATGAGTTTGAGGTCTACACCGACGAAAAAGAAGCACGGGCGATCGCCCACAGTCGGGCCGAGCAGCAACGCCTGTCTCGTCTGCAGCAAGCAATGGCCTCTCGCCGGGTGAGTTTGAGTTCGCTGTCGGCTCAAGCTCAGGAGGGTGACCTGAAGGAACTCAACCTAATTCTGAAGGCTGACGTGCAGGGGTCTGTGGAAGCAATTCTGGCAGCGCTACAGCAACTGCCTCAGAAAGAGGTGCAGGTGCGGGTGCTGCTGGCGGCTCCTGGAGAGATCACGGAAACGGATGTGGATCTAGCGGCCGCCAGCAATGCTGTGATTATCGGCTTCAACACCACCTTTGCCAGCGGTGCGCGGCAAGCAGCGGATGAAGCTGGGGTTGATGTGCGTGACTACAACGTCATCTACCACTTGCTGGATGATGTGCAGGGCGCGATGGAGGGTCTGCTGGAACCCGAACTGGTAGAAGAACCCCTCGGTCAGGCCGAGGTGCGGGCAGTCTTCCAAGTGGGTCGGGGTGCCGTTGCAGGCTGCTACATCCAGTCTGGTAAGGCGGTGCGTAACTGCCGCATTAGAGTCCGCCGAGGTGGTGAAGTTGTCTTTGAGGGCAACCTCGACTCACTGAAGCGGGTGAAGGATGACGTGAAGGAAGTCAATGCCGGTTACGAGTGCGGGATTGGTGTTGACAACTACAAAGACTGGGAAGTTGGTGATATTATTGAAACCTTCCGCCTAGTAACGAAGCGGCGCACCTTGTCAGCATAGGTTCTGAGGCAAGGGAATCGACTCAGATGCCGGTACGAACAGAACCACAGAGACACAAAGAGCATGATCTCTGTGTCTCTGTGGTTATTTCTACCGACTAACTAATTTCTAGCAACTGATTGAATTCCTGATTCACCTCAAGTGTTGTCTCAGTGCTCTCTGTGCCTCTACGCCGGATAGTATTTTAGGGGCCATACAAGGGCGGTATACCTATTCTGGTGTGAAAATTCGGCAAAGATGCTCTCGTTTCCTCTGCAAAAATACTGATTTTTTAGTGAAAGTTTAATTTTAGGGGTACTTTATAAGGTGGTAGTCCTATGGACTGAGACTTAGGGGCGATTGGATCACCCTCCTCAGTCTGACGTGCTGATCCTGTTGTTACGATTGCTGAACTAATGACTACAGATCTGGATCTAATCAAGCGCCTGGGTCCAAGTGCCATGGACCAGATCTTGTTATACCTCGCCTTTAGCGCGATGCGGACGGGTGGTCATCGCCACGGGGCCTTCCTTGACGCCGCCGCCACTGCTGCGAAGTGTGCTATCTACATGACCTACTTGGAGCAAGACCAAAACTTGCGGATGACCGGGCACCTGCATCACATTGAGCCGAAGCGTGTCAAGGTGATCGTGGAGGAAGTGCGACAAGCCTTGACCGAAGGCAAACTGCTAAAAATGCTGGGTTCCCAAGAACCCCGTTACCTGATCCAGTTGCCCTACGTCTGGATGGAACAGTTTCCCTGGCAGCCAGGGCGATCGCGCATTCCCGGCACCAGTCTTACCATGGAAGAAAAGCGCCAGATTGAAGAAAAATTGCCGCCAAACCTACCCGATGCCCAACTGCTGACTTCCTTTCAGTTCATGGACATCATTGAGTTTCTCCACGCGCGATCGCAGGAAGGTCTGCCAGAGGAGCATCAGCTTCCCATGAGTGAAGCCCTGGCAGAACATATCCGGCGCCGCTTAATCTACTCTGGTACGGTCACTCGGATCGACTCCGCCTGGGGAATGCCCTACTATGCCCTCACCCGCACCTCCTACTCCCCTGCTGACGCGGAGGAGCGGACCTATATCATGTTGGAGGACACCGCTCGTTATTTCCGGCTGATGAAGGACTGGGCAGAGCGGCAACCGAGGGTAATGCGAGTGCTTGAGGAACTCGATATTCCACCTGACAAGGTAGATCTAGCCCTGGAAGACCTGGACGAGGTGATCCGGGCTTGGGCCGATCGCCACCACCAAGCTGGAGCCGAGCCCTTTGTGTTGCAGATGGTCTTCGGTGCCAAAACGGACTGAGGAGCTCCCCCACCCTACGGTTTGTAGCAGTTCATTTTGTAGAAGTTCATGGTTACAACTGCTCCTAGCTGAGCCGCTCCCGGCTTGCCCAGTCAGTGTGATGCTCAGAGCGAGAGTGGCAATTTGTTCGCTGGCAGTCTAATCGGGACGTCCCTGGAGAGATCCCAAACCTCCAGGAATCAGAGACAATGATGAATGTGTTCTTTCAGCGAGGCTCTGCCAACTCTGCCATGAAATCGGCCCCCTTGATTGTTTCGCTGCGGCACAAAGCTAGGCTGGGAGGACTACTGTTGGCAGCAGTGCTGCTAGGCGGGAGTGCGCTCGCCAATGAATGGCTGGCCCGGTCGGGTAAAGCAACAGAACCGTTCAATTCACGGCCTGAACCCGAACCATCTACGCCTTTAGACTCAGCCCTGACACCGCTGGTACACACCTTTCCTAGCTTTAACAGCCGCCGCCTAGACCAGCAGATCCGGCTCTACCAACACTACTTAACCCAACAAGGCCCACCGGATGTGTTGATCGTTGGGAGTTCCCGTGCCCTCCAAGGGGTTGACCCCCAGGTCTTGCAGGAGGCCCTAGCTGCACGAGGCTTCCGGGGGGTGCGGGCCTATAACTTCAGTATCAATGGGGCAACAGCGCGGGTTGTCAACCTGATCTTGCAGCAGGTGCTCTCCCCCAATGAGTTGCCTCGGGTGATTGTCTGGGCGGATGGCTCACGCGCCTTTAACAGTGGTCGGCCTGATATTACCTACAATGGCATCGTCGCTTCGGAGGGATTTCGGCAGTTACGCCAACTCCAGGCCCCCTTGTTTCTGAGTTCCCTAGCGCCGTCACCAGACCCGCAGTCAGACGCTAATCTATCGACTCTGTCTACAAGGGCTACCCCTCGCTCTGTTGGGCGCCCTCCAGCACGGCCAGCGGCAGAACAGAGCCGTCGATCTGAGCCGGCTGAAGGGCGTGGGTCTGAGGCCCAAACAGGATTGGGCGATCGCTCCTCCATCACACCACTGGTCATTCCAGCGCTAGTTCGCCAACCCACCCCTGCTCAAATTGCGCCTGACCTCACCCCCTTAGGGTTTCAGTTGGTAGTGACACGCTACAACCCAACCACCTACTTTCAGCAGTTTCCCAGGGTGCCGGGTCGCTACGACAGCAATTATTTCCCGTGGCAACTGACTGGTGTACAGACTCAAGCAACGGTGGCAATCGCTCAATTTGCCCAACAGCAGCGGCTGCCCCTCATTTTTGTCAGCCTGCCGCTGAGCCGAGAGCATTTGGCCGATAGTTTTCGTCGCCGCTCTGAGCAACAATTTCGTCAGCAGATGCAACAACTGGCTGCCCAACATGGCTTTTTGTTCCAAGACCTGAGCCAGCGCTGGCCCACCCAGAGCCACTATTTTGCTGACCCTAGTCACCTGAACCGAGAAGGTGCCCGTGCTGTTGCCCAGCACCTAGCCACCGACCCAGCCTTGCCTTGGTCGCGTCTCCTCGCCACACCGTTCCCTAACCAGCGTTGACCCGCAGCCAACATTGGCCTCGGCCTCTCCACGGCGGAGGTAAATGGTCCCTACCCCCGGCTGCTAGAGGGCCTCATGTATTCAGGGCCAAACATCCAGCCCTAACGTGAATTCAGGAAAAGCAAGGGGTTTGGGTCACCGCGCCGGGCGCGGTGACCCAAACCCCTCTTAACCAGAACTGACGTAGCCCTAGGCTCGATTTGGAGTTGGGCCTCATTGCACTGCATCATCGCTCCACCAGATGGGAGAAAGTGGCCTACTTGGTGTGGACTCTTAGCCAAACATATTGAGTTGTTCTTCTGGGCCACGCTGCTTGGCGGCATAGGTCTTGCCGTTGCGTGCAGTTTCCTGGACTGACGTTGTTCCCTTGCGTAAGCCGACTGCAATCCGCGAGTGCTTTTCAATTTGTGCCATCACTTGACGGGCCCGTTGGATCACCGCGGGTGGCAACCCCGCTAGGCGACCTGCTTCAATGCCGTAGGACTTATCTGCCCCACCCGGTCGCACCTGATGCAAAAAGATTATCTGATCGGGCAGTTCTTTAACGACCACCTGGTAGTTGGCGATGTTAGGCAAAATGGAAGCCAATTCGTTGAGTTCATGGTAGTGGGTAGCAAAGATCGTGCGAGCGCCTATTTCAGAGGCCAGATGCTCCGCAACTGACCAGGCGATCGCTAGCCCGTCGAAGGTAGCTGTGCCGCGGCCAATTTCGTCTAGCAACACCAGCGATCGCGGCGTAGCGTGGTTGAGGATATTGGCCGTTTCGTTCATCTCCACCATGAAAGTAGACTGCCCCGTCGCCAGGTCATCTACCGCGCCGACTCGGGTAAAGATGCGATCGCACACCCCCAGCGTCGCTGACTTGGCAGGCACAAAGCTGCCCACCTGAGCCATCAGTTGGATTAGCCCCACCTGCCGGAGATAACAACTCTTGCCGCTAGCGTTGGGGCCAGTCAGGATGATCAGATCAGGAGCAGGTGAGGCAGTCAGCCCTGTTGGAAAACCAAGGCGGGTCGAGTTGGGCACAAAGAACCCGGCCGGGAGGGACTGCTCCACCACCGGGTGGCGGCCTGCTTCAATCGTGATTTCCCGGCCAGGCACCAACTGGGGACAGCAATAGTTCTGGTAGACCGCCGTTTCTGCAAAGGAGCAGAGCACATCGACAGCGGCAATCGCCCCCGCCACGGCCCGGATGGGTTCAGCATACTGGGCCACCTCTGCCCGCAGCGCCAGAAAAATCTCATACTCCAGTTTGTGAATCGCCTCACGCGCCATGTGGATCGCGTTTTCCTTGTCCTTCAGGTCGCTGGTAATGTAGCGTTCCTCATTGGTGAGGGTCTGTTTGCGCGTGTAGCCCTCTGGCACAGGCTTGTCGTTCGACTTGCTGCGGGAAACGCTGATGTAGTAGCCAAAGGCTTTGTTGTAGCCCACCTTCAAGTTGGGAATGCCCGTCCGCTGACGTTCTTCGGCCTCGAGGCGGGCAATCCACTGTTCATCGTCAGCCAGTTGCCGACGTAGTTCATCCAAGCGAGGATTCACCCCATCGCGGATCAGGTTACCCTCCGTCAGGTAAAGCGGCGGCTGGTCTACCAAGTGAGCGTGTAGCTTTTGCCCCAGTTGCTCCAGTTCTGGTTGGGGGGCTTGCAGCGCAGTTAGGTAGGGCGATCGCGCCTGAGCTAGCAACCGTGCCAGATCTGGCAGTTTCTCTAGGGAGTCAGCTAGGGCCACCAAGTCGCGGCCATTGGCGGTGCCCGACCCGGCCCGGCCCGTCAGCCGCTCCAAGTCGTAGATTTGCTTCAGCATTTGCTGAAGGTGCTGGCGCAGGGCACCCTGTTCCACCAGTTCCTGCACACTCTGCTGGCGGGCTTCAATCGCAGCAATATCTAGCAAGGGTTGTAGTAACCAGCGGCGCAATGCCCGTCCGCCCATGGCCGTCACCGTTTTGTCGAGCGCCCACAGCAGCGAACCGTGGAAGGTGCCATCCCGCGACGTCTGGGTAATCTCTAGGTTGCGGCGGGTCTGGTGGTCGATCACCAAGTACTCACTTAGGGTGTAGGTGCAGAGCGTTTGCAGGGGAATGCGCTGGAGCGCCGTCTTAGCCTCAGCAGCCTTGCCTTCGGCCTGCCCCAGCCCAACGTTGCGCTCCGAGGTTTCTTCCAGGTATTCCAGCAACCCACCCGCTGCCCGTACCGCCAGAGGCAGGTGTTCGCAGCCCATGCCCTCCAGCGATCGCACGCGAAACCGTTGCAGCAACCGCTGCCGTGCCTCGGCCTGGGTAAAGGGCTGTTGCGACCGCAGCGTGTAGCAGAACTGCGGTGGCAAACACTCTGGCAATTGGTCAGAGTGCTGCCCCGGGCGCAACAGCCCCACCAAGTCAGGCGCGTTGGTGGGAACCAGCACCTCCGAGGGGTGGAGCCGCAATAGCTCTTGCGTTAGCTGCTCCAACCCGCTGGACTGAGTGGTGAGGAATTCGCCAGTCGAGATATCGGCGATCGCCAGCCCCCAGTGCGCCCCGGCAATCACCACCGCTGCCAAGTAGTTGTTGCGGCGGGCCTGCAACATCCCCTCTTCTAAGACAGTGCCGGGGGTAATGACACGAGTAACATCCCGCTGCACCAGTCGTCCCTGCACTTCTGAGGCATCTTCCAACTGGTCGCAGACGGCCACAGCATAGCCTTTTTCCACCAGCATGGCGCAGTAGCGGTCGAGGGCGTGGTGGGGGATGCCCGCCAAAGGGACGCGCCCGATTTCTTTGCCCGCATCCTTACTGGTCAGCACCAGTTCCAATTCGCGGGCCACAGCGATCGCATCTTGGAAAAACGTCTCAAAGAAATCGCCCACTCGGTAGAGCAACAAGGCGTGGGGATACTGGTCTTTCAGTTCAGCGTAGTGCCGCATCATGGGGGTGAGCTGATCCCGGTTCACCGACCGATGATCAGCGTAGCGGACGGTGTGTTTGACCAGCCGTTCTGGCAGGTCGCCCAGTGGGTTCGAGTCGGCAGACACAGGGGGCACAGACATTCGCAAAGGGGGACAGACACTCGACTCTATCTATCCTAATGGATGGCTCTTCGCCCAGGTGCTGTCTGCCTACAGTTTGGGCTAGTTTGGCGGGAAGAATTTCCGCAATTTTACGGTTTGAGCGAGCGAGAAATTGCGGGCACAATCATCCCATTCGTGTCCTGTTCGTTAGTGCCTTCCCTCGCCTGGCCATGGAACTCGAACCCTTTCTGCTGGTTTGCTTTACCTTTTCGATTCCAGTATTCTGTCTTTCCCTCTATAACCGCATCACCCTGGGTTAGCCCGCAGATCCCAGTAGGGTTTTGAGCGCAATTGCCTGCGCCTGGGGCATCTGTCCGTAGCTAAAGACATAGGGGACATCAGCGGGCAACTCCGGCAGCAGTGCCTCCAGGATGTAGGGACTGCCGTAGACCACAAGAGCCTGCAGCTGTTGGGATGTTACTAAGGCGGTAAACCAGTCCTTCGCCGTTTGACTCAGGCCCGCACTGCCACGAAACGGGTTGCCTCGAATGAAAAGCTGCAACAGGGTCGGCTGCCCTTCCCCAGGGACAGGCAGGGGGACGAGAGGCGTGTGACGGTCGATCACCTGGAGCGTGTATCCCCACTGTTGGGGTAGGGCAACCGCTGCCGCCGTTGGGGGCAGTACATCACAGTTGAGCGCGTCATCCAGAAGGATCAGGTTGCGAGCAGGCGATCGCGGTGTGAAGCGGGACGGGGTGAGCCGGTGCACCCGCATCGCCGCCTGCACGATCTGCTGTGAGGTGGCGATCGCAGCAGGCTGGGCGATCTGCTCTAGCTGGATTGGCGGTGCTGGTAGATTTTCCCAGGCGTGGGTGGCGTCTCCCGACACACTGGCCCAGACTTTTTGCTTCGCCTGCCAGATGCGCTGTAACGAGGCATGGAGGCGATCGCGTCCAATCCGGCCCGACTCCACAGCATCGCACAGTGCCTGAATCGCTCCTGGCGGGTCAATCGGCATCATCAAAATATCGGCTCCCGCTTCCACGGCCATCACTGGCGCTTCGTTTGCCCCGTAGCGGTTGGCGATCGCCCCCATCACCAACGCATCCGTCACCACTAGGCCAGAGAAGCCCAGGTTTGCTCGCAGTTCCTCCGTCAGGATACGGTGCGAGAGGGTGGCCGGGAACTGCTCATCTAACGCTGGGATCAGCAGGTGGGCACTCATGACCGCATCGACGCCAGCGGCGATCGCTGCCTGGAAGGGGGGCAGTTCCACCTGACGCAACCGTTGCCATGCGTGTGGGATCAGGGGGAGGTCTAGGTGCGAATCGGTGGTGGTGTCGCCATGCCCTGGAAAATGCTTGGCACAGGTGAGGGCAGGAAAACGATGGACTCCTTGGATGAAGGCGGTCACCAACGGGCTGACCTGGGCTGGGGTTTCACCAAAGGCCCGCACATTGATCACCGGGTTTGCCGGGTTATTGTTCACATCGCAGGTGGGAGCCAGGATCCAGTTCAGGCCGATTGCTAGAGCCTCCTGGGCCGTGGTTGCACCCATCGCTGCTGCCAGGGCGATCGCCCACTCCTCATTGGTCTTGGCAATTTCGCCTAACGCCATTGGGGGGGGAAACTCAGTGGCACCGGCGAAGCGTTGGCCCACCCCCTCTTCGATATCGGCGGCCAGCAGCAGAGGAATCCTGGCCCACTGCTGCAACTGCTGCGTCCGCAGGGCAAGCTCGGCAGCGCTACCGCCCAGGAGAATCACCCCACCCACGCCCAAGTCTTGTATCCAGTGCCGCAGGGTGGCTGCTGTAGGCTCCCAAGCCGGGTACTGAATTTGCTGGTCGAACAGGTGACCAGAGGCGCGGACGACAAGCAACTGAGCCACTTGTTGAGGCAGCGAGAGGGACGACCAGTGGGGCAGCAGGGACATCAGCAAAGACCAAAATCGCTCTAGGGGCTATTGTGCCTGAGTTTGCGATCGCCCGTCAGAGATTATCCTCCAGGTCGTCGTCTGATGCATCGTCCCACTCATCATCCTCGTCCCACTCATCATCCAGAGTAGTCTTGGCATTGGCCTGGGGCACGTCCATCTCGGTCAGGACGTCCCGACCAGAGGCTTTGCGCTCTGCCTCCAAACGATTGAGCAACGACAGGACTTGCGTTCCTCGCTCAATAGACCGGTCTTCGACAAAGATGACTTCCGGCGTACGGCGCAGCCGAATGCGCTGGCCCAAGGCACTGCGGACATAGCCTGTGGCAGACTTCAGCCCCTCCATCGTGGCGGCGCGGGCCGCATCGGTGCCATAGATGCTGACAAAAATTTTGGCGTGCTGCAAGTCGCCTGACACATCTACCTCGGTGACGCTGACCATGCCCACCCCCACCCGGTCGTCTTTAATGTCGGAGATGAGCATCTGACCAACTTCCCGCTTGATCAGTTCAGCCACACGGGCGACCCGTCTATCGGTTGCCATAAAACTTCCCCCAATCACCAGTCCCAATCTTGTGATGTGCGTCGATGCCCCTACATTGCCGCGTTTAAACCCAGCATGGCCCGCAGGGTAAAGGCAATGAAAGCAAGGCCAGAGAGTAACAATAGGCTAGTGGCGATCGCAGTGGTGGGGCGCTGAAACAGGGGCAGCAAGGGAGACACCAGCGTGTAGAGCACACCTAGGGTAAAGGTGATGAGATAGCGCGGATAGCGTGAAACATTGTTGAAAAAGTCTTGCATCGGTTTCCTCTCACAATTTTTTTGTATTTTTTGAGACCGAGGTAGTAGAGTGTAAGTACTTTAGTGGTAGATCAAACGATCTAGCCACCCCAATCTTCTGCTGGAGCAGCCCTTGGCTCACACCCCTGCTGAACCATTTGCTCCAACATCCCTGCCAACATCCCTAACTGCTGCTCCCCCTGCGCTTGCCTGGATTGACTGGCAATGACTGCTCGCGATGACTGACCTCAACGTCTGATATTCACTCACACAGCCTGTCCAGCCCACCGCCCCTCAGTTCATCCCTTGAGTCTTACGTCACCCATTGTTACTTCACCTATTGTAAAGGGAACCTCGTCGTCTCACTCGCGACGACAGACGGATCCTGCTAGCCATTCTACCGATCTGCTGGCGGAGAGCAGCGCAGGCAAGAAAGTGGTGCCCCTGCCTTCCCCCTATCCCCTGCTCAAACCCGTGCTGAAATGGGCCGGGGGGAAGCGCTGGTTGGTGCCAAAATTGCGTGAATTGTGGCAGCCCTATTGCGATCGCCGACTGGTGGAACCGTTTGTCGGCAGTATGTCGGTAACGTTGGGGTTATTGCCTCAGCAAGCCCTGCTGTGTGACCAGAACATCCATGTCATTAACCTGTGTCAGTGGTTGCAGCGGGGGTTGATCGTGGATCTGGAGATGGCCAATGAAGCCAGTCGCTACTACGAACTGCGCGATCGCTTCAACCATTTGACCCTCAATGGGCAGCATCAGACGATTGAGGCTGCCCAGATCTTCTACTACCTGAATCGCACGGGCTTTAATGGTCTCTGTCGGTTCAACCGTAAAGGAATGTTTAACGTCCCGTTTGGTCGTTACAAAGTGATTAATTACACGCGCGATTTCTCCAGCTATGCGCCTGTATTGCGCCCCTGGTCATTTATCGCCGCCGATTTTTGCCATTTGCAACTGCATCCCAACGATTTTATCTATGCCGACCCCCCCTACGACGTGGAGTTCACCAAGTACAGCGCAGACGATTTTCGTTGGGAAGACCAAGTGCGTCTAGCAGAATGGCTGGCGCTGCACCCTGGCCCGGTGGTGGCTTCCAACCAAGCCACTGATCGGATTTTAGAGCTATACGAACGATTGGGATTTTCAATTCAGTTGCTAGAGGGACCACGCCGCATCTCCTGTACGGGCGATCGCACTCCTGCCCTAGAAATGCTGGCCTGCAAAGGGTTCTGAAGCGTGGACCGCACATCAGCCTGATGCTGGCAGAGCACGCATCGCAACCCAAACTCAAATGGCAAATGGGTTCGGGCCCGGCTTGAATTTTGAAGAGAACGTGAAGTATACTGCGGGCACCAAAAAGTTTTGTGAAGTACCCTGGTCAGCCAAGTGGGTCACCGCGAATGTATGGCCTACTCTGGCGCGGTAACTGATTTTCTGGTGTGGGAGGCACGTTGACGGGGTGGGCATCAACCACTTTATCCACGGTGGCTCAGGGTCACGGGATGAGGGCTAGGCGATGTCAATGCGATCGATGGCGTGTTACGGATTCAGGTTCACAGTTAGGTTTACAGACCAGTAGGGTCACAGACAAACGGCTATCAATCGTCCGGACACTAGGGTTTTGATGCTGGCCTCGCGGGGTTGAAGGATACAAGCTGGGACAGTTGTTCCAGAGGTTACTGCTTTGGGAAACGATTGATGCCATAAAACGTTCCATAAGTTGTGGGTTTGTTTTTACTTCCTAGCATGACTGATTAACGGATTGCCGCTGGTAACGCGTTGGTGATGAAGTTCAGAGTGAGGTGGAAGTGTATGAAGGAAGCTCAAGGATGCTGGGGTGACTCTCTGCCGGACTATGCTCATCCGCTCATGGCGATTGACTTTGAGGTGCAGGAATCGGCCCCTGAAGCGGTGGCGATCGCCCCCCCCGAACCAGCCACCGTCCGCTTGGCCCTAGAACACCTCAGACCTTTTGAAATCGTGGAAAGCCAGTTTCAACAGGTTGGGGTGACATTCAAAAATGCGATCGCTCTCGTCCCATCGAACCCGGCGTTTCCCCCCCATCAAGGTGAAATGGTGTTGATGGCCGCGCCTAAGCCAGGATGCATTGAGGCCCACTTTGCCAAACCAGTGCGCTCTGTCACTGGACGGGTGACCAGTTCTCATCGGGCGGTCATGGCGGCATTTGATGGCAACGATCAACCGATTGCCCAGACTGAAAGCAGAGGGGCAAACCTGGCAGGTTCTGAGGCTGGCCTCCCGCCCAATCTTGCTCTCCGGTTGAATGCAGCCAATATTCGTCGCGTTCGCTTCTACAGCTTTGATGGGCAGTTGACTTTGGGAGAGTTGAGTTTTAGCGCTTGAGGCGTTCAAGACTACGGCAAATCTAATTCGTCGAACTGGAAGGTGAACAGCCCTTGGTCTCCCCAGGCATCTGTGTAACGGCTGCCTGACTCTGGGTTGTAGAGGTAAACGACGACACCAGTGGGGGTCTCTTCCTCCTCTTGGTAAGCGAAACCAACCACAACTCCAAATTGGTAGGACTCAGACCGTTCTCTTTCTGGGCAGAAAGGCTGACGCAAGCGAACCACATCACCAATATCCATTAAGACAAGCAAAAAGAAGCGCAAGGATCGTTATCCGGCAGATGCAGACTAAACTGAAACTCCACCAAGTTTTAATCTTCTCTTAATCTGGATGTTTCGGATCGTAAAGTTTGCGGGAATTTGTAATTTCCCCTAGTGATACAGAATCCGTCTGTAAAGTAGCAGTTTGTCGTGGTGTGAAACATTCGCGCAGCGCACGTTTCACACCACGACAAATCGACTCAATAACTAACGGAGTCGGTATGACGTAGTGATCGGAATTTAGACGCTGAAACCAATCAGCGCTAGGAAGCGCGCTCCAAGCGCGCGTATCCCAGCGCATCCAATGAGATTGGTCCAGCGTCGAACGTGAGTGATGGGGAGTATGAAGCGGGCCTCTGCTCAGCACCGAGGTAACGTCAGTTGCTTGAGACACTGCCCCATCAGCTGAATGGAATTCAGTTCAGGAGACTGTGGCGGCATCATTGTTAACGGCAGTTCTGGTTAAAACTGGTTAAGAAAGTTTTGGGTCACCGCGAATAGCAAGGGCTTCAGCTTATCCCGAATTCACGTAGTGTTAGGTTGACTGCTAGGCTGCTTATCTACTACTCCTTGCTCACTGGACTGTTCCACACTCATTGGACGAGACACTTTCGGTGATGCTTGCAAGCGGTAGTGCACCAGTTTATGGACAGTTTTGTAGTTGGCCTGAATTCCCAATTGGTTGGCCAACCAGTCGCAAATGTCTTGATAGCTGGCAAAGCCTTGTGGCTCTTGTAAGCGTTTCTCAAGAGCAGTTTCTGCCCAGGCAGGAATGGCGCGAGGACGACCCGAACGGACTTTATGAGCTAACAGTTGATCCAACCCACCCTGACGGTACTCCCGCAGCCATTCCTGCAGCGTAGCGCGATGACGACCCAGCAGGGTGGCAGCCTGTTTCACGGTTTGCGCTTGCCGAGTTTTCAGTAAGTACAATAGCTGGATGCGTTCTTTGGCTGAGGCAGTTTTCTGACCTTTCATCAACTGTTTCAGTTCATCCACACTCTCGGCGATTTCTAACTTGTAGACCCCTACCATCGGCAATGACTGAACTCTCTACAAGTCTTATAACATCTGTCGCTCTAATTTTTAGAATGGAGATAGGCTGCGGGTTCGCATTCATAGGAGGCTGTGGGGCGTTGCACAGTGCCCCAAAATCCGCTGAACCAGAACTGACGTTTAGCGTTACACGCCTAGGTTGGGACAACGCATTGTGTGGGAAACGCGCAGCGGGGTTTCCCACACAACACTTTTGACATCATGAGCGCATAGCACCCTAATATTAGGGGTGGCGTTTCTAGCAAACTGCTTCCAACCCTCACCATGTTTCGAGCCGGATTTGCTTTGCTGCTTAGCGGTGTGCTTGTTCTCAGCCTGTGGGCTGGCAAGCCTACACCTGTTTCTGCTCAGTCCTTCACTGCTTTTCCCCCAATATTGATGGCTAAAGGGAAGTCGCTCTTTTCGTTTGCAGGGACTCGCCCCACAAATTTGGGGGTGAAGGACGGCAAACTGTTGGCCTGTCCTAGCACACCGAATTGTGTGAACAGTCAAACCGATGCGGCCGACAAGGAACATGCCATTGCACCTTTGCGTTTCTCCTCTGACCCTGACCAGGCGATCGCCAACCTCAAGGCAGTGATTCACAGCATGGAGCGGGCTGAAATCCTCAATGCAGACAATCACTATCTCTATGCCGAATTTACCAGCCCATTCATGGGCTTTGTGGATGATGTCGAGTTTTTCCTGGATGAAGCTGCTGGCGTCATCCATGTCCGCTCGGCCTCACGCTTGGGAGCGTCTGACCTAGGGGTTAACCGTAAACGGGTTGAGGCCATTCGTGCCGCCTTTCGTGCATTAGAAGATTAGGCTCCGCTATTGCAATGGATACCCCTGCGACCTTACTCAACTCTGCGGTACTACCCGTTACCTATGCAGATGTTGCTGCTGCCGCCGCTCGCCTGCATGGGGTCGCCAATCTGACTCCTGTGGTCACCTCTCGCACAGTAGACCAGCAGACTGGAGCGCGGGTCTTCTTTAAGTGCGAAAATTTCCAGCGGACTGGCTCCTTTAAGTTTCGGGGAGCCTACAATGCGCTGGCCCAACTGTCGCCAGAGCAACGACAACAGGGAGTCCTCACCTACTCTTCTGGCAACCACGCCCAGGCGATCGCTCTGGCTGGGCAGATTCTGGGCATCCGCACAACCGTCATCATGCCGCAGGACGCACCCGCTGTGAAGCAGTTGGCCACCAAGGGGTATGGAGCTGAGGTCGTGCTTTACGACCGGCAGGAAATGACTCGCGAAGCCTTGGCCCAGCAACTGGCTGTGGAGCATGGGGGAGTGGTGATCCCGCCCTACAACGATGCACGGGTGATTGCAGGGCAGGGCACCGCCGCGAAGGAACTGCTAGAAACCGTGGGCGATCTCGACTATCTGCTGGTGTGCTGTGGCGGCGGGGGGTTGCTATCGGGGTGTGCGATTGCCGCTCATGCACTTTCCCCCAGATGCCAGGTGATTGGTGTGGAACCAGCCACGGCAGACGACGCTACTCGTTCTTTTCAGACCAAAACGCTACAAACCGTCCACAACCCCAACACAATCGCCGATGGTGCCCGCACGCCTTCCCTCGGTTCACTGACCTTCCCCTTAGTGCTGCACTATGTCCAGGGCATGTTGGCCGTTTCGGATGAGGCGATCGTGCGATCGCTCCACTTCCTGTGGGAACGGATGAAACTGGTGGTGGAACCTACAGGTGCTCTGGCGGCAACGGCGCTGTTGGAGGGCCTGCTAGACTGTCAAGGTGCACGCGTTGGAGTTCTGATCACTGGCGGCAATGTGGATTTGCAGCAGGTCGGGTCATGGTTTCAGTCTGGATAAACCCACCCACCTCTGCCAGGGTATAGAGCGGTCGCCCTTTGACTTCTTCGTAGATGCGACCAATGTATTCTCCTAAAATGCCGATACAGATGAGTTGCACCGCTCCCATGAAGAAGATAGCAACGGCGATAGTGGCAAAGCCAGTGACGGGCGAGTTGGGTTCAAATAACCGCCAGTAAAGCACTAGGGCAGACATCAGGAGGGCGATCGCCGCCGCCATCAGTCCCACGTAGGTGGCCAGCCGCAACGGCACTTTCGAGAAGGACACCAGGCCATTAATGGCTAGTGCAAAGGATTTACGGAAGGTATACTTCACTTCACCAGCAAAGCGGGGATCTCGTTGGAACTGCACCACCGTTTGGCGAAACCCAACCCAGGCACGCAACCCGCGCACATAACGGTTGCGTTCGGGCATAGCGTTTAGCACCTCAACGACCTGCCGATCCATCAGACAAAAGTCGCCCGTATCGGTGGGAATCTCAACATCGGCGAGCCGCTGCAAAATGCGATAGAACGCATAGGCAGTCACTCGTTTGAACCAGTTTTCCTGACGGCGGTGAGTCCGTTGTGCGTAGACGACCTGATACCCCGCCTGCCAGCGTTCGACCATGGCCGGGATCAGTTCAGGGGGGTCTTGTAGGTCTGCATCCAGAACCACAACCGCCTGCCCCTGGGCAAAATTTAACCCGGCGGTGACTGCAATTTGATGTCCAAAGTTGCGGGCAAGGCTGAGGTAACAGATGCGGGGATCGTCTTGGTTGAGTTTGCGGAGCAGTTCTAGGGAGCGATCGCGGCTGCCATCGTTGACCATCACCACCTCGGTCGCTCCATCTAGGCACTCCATCACGCTACAGAGACGCCGATAAAGCTCAGGAATCGTTTCCTCTTCGTTATAAATGGGGATGACCAGGGAATATTTGGGCGTCATCGGCACACCCCCCGCAGTAGTTGGTAGATCAAGCAGTTGAGCGATCGCATCGTGTTGAATATCGTTCCTATCCCCTTCAGGATAAAAGGTTCCTGATGGACTATCGCGCAAAAAAGGCAGTGGATTTTCCGTCAAGGGGGGTTCCACTGCCTTCAGTGCGACGAAGCTCATCAGGTATGGCGCTACGCACTCATGATGTCACAAGCGTTTTGTGGGAAACCCCGTTGCGCAGGGTTTCCCACAAAATACGTTGTCCTCACCTAGGCGTGTAGCGCTATCAACCCGATACTGTGAGGCGCAGCACGCCCTACAGCATCGGGTTTTATCCTTAACGGAAGCCGCACACCGCTATAGAACTACAAGTTGGACGCTTACTTGCCGTCCTTTTGATCACGCTTACGCTTGAGGCGGTAGCCAAACACCGCCGCCAAACCAGTGCCCATCAGCGTCATGGGTTCAGGCACAGCCTGAGGATTGGTCGGGGGATTGGGATTCACGGAGGGGGCGCTGCCCTCTAAATAGAACAGGGATGCGTGAGAGAGTCCCTGCGCCATGCCCTTCTTGTTGGTAGAAACACCGATCGTCTCGAAGAAGCCACCGGTAATATCGCTTAAGTTGGTGAACAGATAAGCACTGTAGTAGGTGCTGGCCTTCAGACTGAGGACAAAGGTGCCACTCAGCTTTTGTCCGGTCAACAGACTCCAGTTGCCACTGGTGGAACCTTCGTCCGCCTTGAACTGCCCACTATCGGACTTGCCAAGCTGCGTCCAGGTGCCACTGCCGGCCTCTGCTGCAAACAGTCCTCCGTTAAGCAGTGTCAGCAGCGGGTTCCCTGCTCCCGTATCGTTGCCTTCAAATGCACCCCGACAAGCGGTATAGCCTACCCCACCCGCAGTCACAGTCGCACTGCTGCAAGCAGTCTTGACCAATAAGTCTGCCTGGGTTGAGGTAAGCGTGAGGGGTTGCGGCTTTGGTTCAGAGCTGTTGGAACTATTAGAACTATTGGCACTATTAGAACTACTGGAACCGTTAGAAGTGGTGGATGCGGTAGATGCACTTGAGCTGTTAGACTCACTGGAACCATTAGAGCTATTTGCTCCCTTGGAACCGTTAGAAGTGTTGGATGGGGTGGTTGGTTTATTCGAGTTTGCTTTTGCCAGTGCTTCGGTTGTGGTTAAGGACATCAGCCCCAACGCAATCAGGCTTACCTGTGCAACCGTTAATCCCCAACGTGTGCTGCGGTTCATGAGTGCAGTTCTCCTTACTGAAACAGGAATCGGTATTTTTTAATACTGCGCTTATTCTTTCGTGATCGACAAGTGAGAATTCTACTAGACATCTTGACTTTATATTCGCCCACGAAATTAATATCTTTTGTTCAATCAAAATCAGTATTTCAACGGTTTTCACTCACAACTTAATGTCAACTTGAGAGAAATGTTGAATTGATTCCGAAAAAATACTATCTAAGTAATATCGCTTAAGCCAATGTGTTTATTTTTTCTAGCATCTGAGGGACTGATTAGGATTCAGAGGTGTGGAAGATGTCGGGAATGTCAGTTCCGGTTAAGTAGGTGTTGGGGCACCGTGTACAGTGCCCCAACACCCTTGATGTTCTATGCGCGTCGCGCCCAGAACATCAAGGGCTTCAGCGTATCTCCAAGTCACGTTCGGGAGTACCACCTCCTGAGCCGAGTGGTCATTGAGGGGTTCAATGCTGTGGCTGGGACAACGTGGGGGTTTGTTTTCAGGGAGTGCTGACTTTGGCAAATGTAGGTATCCAGGAGCGATAAAATAAAACTCCCTGTGGGTACTCCCCTAGTAGGGAATAGGTACTTAACTCATGGGTACTTAATCGCAAGAGCAATCGCATCCCAAAGGCGCGATCGCCAACTACTCGCAACCAATTCCTTTCTGTAAACCGTAAACGAGGTACTGATGGTTCATCTGACTCCCAACCCCAGCTACAGTCTGACCGTGCGCGTGCAACTTCCCAATCAAGCTGGAATGCTTGCCCACGTGACACAGGCGATTGCCAACGCCGGGGGGAGCCTAGGGCAGATTGACCTGATTGAACAGACTCTGAAAACCTTGGTGCGTGACCTGACGATTGATGCCTCCAGCAGCGAACACGCTGGCGAGATCGTGGAGGCCATTAAGCAGCTTGATGAGATTAAGGTGCTCAGTGTCTCTGACCGCACCTTTAACCTGCACAAGGGCGGCAAGATCGCAATCCAGAGCAAAATTCCGTTGAAAAACCAAGGTGACTTGGCAATGGCCTATACCCCAGGGGTGGGGCGGATTTGTACGGCGATCGCCGAAAACCCAAACCTTGTCTACGACCTGACAATCAAGAGCAATACGGTGGCGATCGTCACCGATGGCAGCGCGGTCTTAGGGCTAGGCAACCTGGGGCCAGCGGGAGCCTTACCGGTGATGGAAGGGAAGGCGATGTTATTTAGAGAGTTTGCTGGCATTGATGCCTTCCCGATTTGTCTGGCAACCCAAGCAACAGATGCCATTGTCGAGACAGTGAAAAACATTGCGCCTGTTTTTGGGGGGGTAAACCTGGAGGACATCAGCGCTCCTCGGTGCTTTGAGATCGAGCAACGGTTGCAGCAGGAACTAGACATCCCCGTCTTTCACGACGACCAGCACGGCACGGCGATTGTCAGCCTTGCAGCCCTTTACAATGCCTTGAAGTTGGTGAAGAAAGACATGGGCGATGTGCGAATTGTGATCAACGGAGCGGGGGCAGCGGGGGTGGCGATCGCCCGGTTACTGCGGAAAGCAGGTGCCCGTAGCATCGTTCTGTGCGACTCGAAGGGAATTCTCAGTCATCAACGCACTGACCTGACAGAGCAGAAGCAGGAATTTGCCGTCGAGCAGAGTGGCACCCTGGCAGAGGCCATGGTAGGATCGGATATCTTTCTGGGGGTGAGTGTCCCGGGGGTGCTGACCCCTGAGATGGTGCGAACCATGGCCAAAGATCCGATCGTGTTTGCGATGGCAAACCCCATCCCCGAAATTCAACCCGAATTGGTGGCAGACGATGTGGCAGTCATGGCCACCGGGCGTAGCGATTACCCCAACCAGATCAACAATGTGCTGGCGTTTCCAGGCATCTTTCGAGGCGCTTTGGATTGTCGCGCCTCGCGGATGACTACCAGTATGTTTTTGGAGGCGGCGGGGGCGATCGCTTCTCTAGTCAACGCAACCGACCTCGACAGTGAACACATTATTCCATCTGTCTTCGATGAGCGCGTCGTCACAGCAGTTTCTGCCGCAGTACAGCGAGCCGCCCGCAATGATGGCGTAGCGGGTAGATAGGTGCAGCGGGTGACTGACGTTTGCTACTGAACAGGACGAATAAACCGACGATTTGCTCGCACTAGGCAGATCTGGTCATTGGGACCAATGCTCACCTTCAACCAGGGAAGTCCTCTGGTATCCGCCATGGTTGCGAATCCAGCAGGCGTTGTGTTGGCCCGTAGCAGAGTGCCAGAGCGGAACTGTCGCACCACTGGCCAATTGACCACATCCATGCGAGGCAGTTGGGCAGAGGGGGAATACCACTCAACGGGCATCTGGCGTGACCAGCGGCAGTTTAGCCCATTGGGGTCAGGGTCAACCACAACCCAGGTTGGGTGGCTGGTACGCTGTAGGTAGTCGCCGTTGGCATTGGCTCGGGGGAGGGGAGTTTGGGCCAGCGTTACCCCTGGAGTAATTGTCTGGGCGATCGCACCCAGTATGGTCAGCAAGGCTAAGCGTTTCATAAGCGTTTCATCAGTAAATATGTTGGATAGGTTGCGTCCAAGTTGAGTCAGTAATACCGACTCCGTCGAGTCTTGAGTCAGTTGGTTGTGGTGTCAAACGGGCGCAGTGCAAACGTTTTAACCCCAACAAACTGCTACCTGACAGACAGATATACAGACAGATGTGTAGCGGTTCTCATACTGATGAGAGACCGTCACGTCGTACAAGATCCCGCTGGTTAAGAGGGTTTTGGGGCACCGCGCCGGGCGCGGTGCCCCAAAACCCTCCCAGAACTGACGTGAAGTTAGAGGGCGAGGGGGCTTGCTGTGCGATCGCCCTCTTGAGTTATCGCACCGTCAGTAGCTACACGGTCGCATCGTTTCAATTCCGCAAACCACTGGTAATTCACTGGCACAACCCTAGCCAACCTTATGAGGACACAGGGAGATAGGCGTCTCATTAAAACTGGGTGCGAATGATACGTTCGCCAGGGAGCCGATCGACGGCGGAAAGGCCGAGATCTCGCACAACAAAGGAGCGTTGCAGCCAGCGATCGCGCCCATCGTAGCGGGGCACGAAGGAAGACCGACCGTGAACCGTGCGGCGGTTGTCGATGCAGAGGAGGTCGCCTGTGTCGAGCTTGACTCCGCGATACACCTGGGCGATCGCCTCCTGTAAGGCGTTCAACGCTGCGGTAGCCTCTGGCGTGGTGGCCTCCATCAGGTCTTCATCATAGTTAAGGAAGGGGTCATTGCGCCGACCGTAGAGGACGGGTAGGACGCGATCGCTCAGTTTGCCAGACTGAGGACTGCCGAACGAATAATCAATTCCAGTGCGGTAGAGCGGTTGGAAGAGTAGGTTTTGGTGTTCCTCGGAAAGCAGGGGCAGGGCGCGGGCGATGCTGGCGTAGGTGGTTTCAGCAACGCGATCGTGGTCGGGGCGCAGGCAAAACAGCAACAGAAAATCGGGTGGGTAGGGGTGAAAGACAGTCTCCCGGTGGAACTGGAGGCGCACCTTAGAACTGCTAGACACCTGAACGGTTTCGTTTTCCCGCACTGGAGCCAAGTTTTGGAATAGGTCGCCGTTTTTTTCTTGCAGGTAGGACACGAGGTGTCCTAGGCGGCTCCCCACCATAGCGAGGCAGCGTTCACTGACGTAGGTTCGCTTTTCGGGCGATCGCGATGCATCGGCAGGTGTCGGCACATAGTAGAGGCCGGGATCAATAGGTAACCCCTTGAGTAACAAAATACCCTCGGCGTTGGAATGCACCTGAAACTCGAGCAACGCCCGCCGCACAAAACGAGGCATTTCATCGGCTCGCATTTCACAGTCAAACAAAAATTCTTCTGTATCGCGGTAAGGGTTTGGCCCAGGGGCAAGGAATAAATGCATCGTGGCCTCATCAAACCCCCGACAGTCAATCACCTGGACATCATTTTTGACAGAGGTCTGAATCGTGTTTTGCATAGGTTTGAATCAGGTTGACATCAATCAGGTTGACATAAAGGTAGGCATAATCAATTTGCTTCCTGTTGATCCCAGCTTAGCCTTTCGCTTTCAGAAACCGCGATCGCAGTGATTCGGTCCTGCATTCCTGCTTTTTATACCTTAAACAAACATGAAGTTAGTAACAAACGTGACATCGCTGCATCCAAATCTAATTTTTGGGATGAGAGGGGCAGAGTGTACTGCTCGTCCCAAAACTACAGATTCAATTAGCAATGCCACAACGGTGACAGCGCTTGATTTTTACCGGTGGAATCAGAATGATAGAGAGTAACTAACGTGAATTCGGGATAAGCTGAAACCCTTGCTATTCCGTGCGCGACGCGCACGGAATAGCAAGGGTTTTGGGGCACCGCGCCCGGCGCGGTGCCCCAAAA
>DVEB01000089.1 GCA_015295905.1 Synechococcales cyanobacterium M55_K2018_004 | reverse complement strand
TGGGTCACCGCGCCCAGCGCGGTGACCCAAAACCTTCTTAACCAGAACTGACGTTATTAACGTGAATTCGGGATACACTGAAATCCGCTTCACCTGAACGGACGTGGTATTAGCAACTTTTTTTGCTTTTTTGTAGCGTAGGGACACATTTTCTCTTAGAGTATTAGGAATAAGCCTGTAGCGTTGCTCCATCACATCCAATGGGTCTGGCATTGATTCCAGTCTCCAACACAAGTACGCACACAATTGACTCATTCTGGACTGCCCCCGTCTAGACAGGTTGCCTGTAAGAGCAGTTTGAAGCGTTCAATTCAGGGGCTGGTGCCTGGAAATGCAAAGTCAATCAACCCGAAGGTTGTTTGTAGACAGGATGGGGTCGTCTTGTCTATGAAACGAATCAGGTTGACTCGTTTGCCCCTTGAGAGTCTGATTCTGAAGCCGTTTGGTTTGCCTTTGCGTCAATGGCGGCTAGTGCTGGGTCAAGGCTGCTCTGGCAGCCGTAGGGTTGCTGAGGGTAGGGTGCAGAAAATCTACCTTGAGGGCGGAGGATGCCCCCGCACCTCTGATAATCCGCACTTCAAGTGCTGCGGAAAAGCGACACCGTCCCGCTGCTTTTGGCAACGACTTGCTTCCTAGACCGTGTTGATGATGGGAGCAACTCAGGAATTTGGTCATAACGGCTCAGCTTTTTTCGGCTCAACTGTAGGTAGACAGAGGCCAGTCGGTGGGTTGTCTGATTTTTCGGTTGAGGTCTGATTGCTAAACTGAATTTACGTTTGTCTACATTATGAAAGCTGCTCAGTCTGCCAGTTCAACTGTCCCAGTCAGTCAAACAAGAATGAGTCACGAGACCTATCTGAACCATCCGACGTTTGGCTTACTCTACCGGGTGTGTCTGATCGAGGAGCACAAGGAATTGTTTGCAACGCTTTATGCTCAGCGACTCTTCTTTGTTGTGTTGACGACTGCCCAGGGGGTGCAGTTTGATCCGGTCAGCCGAACTGATGCCCGCATCCTGCTAGAGCATCGGTTGCGGGGTTTACGTCGCAGTGGTCAGGCAAACGAGTATCATCGCTTGCAAGATGTGTATAAGCAGACTTTTCAGTAACCCTTTTTGATACCTTACGGATGACTGCTGCTTCTGCCAGTGCGATCGCCCAACGCCTCAATGAAATTCGTCCAACCATTCCTCCCTCTGTGCGGCTGATTGCGGTCTCGAAACAAATGCCTGTGGAGGCGATCCGCTCAGCCTACGCCGCCGGGGTCAGAGATTTTGGCGAGAGCCGCGTTCAGGAAGCTGAAGAAAAACAGGCCCAACTCCGTGACCTGACGGATATTACCTGGCATTTAATTGGACACTTGCAGAGTAACAAGGCTGCCAAAGCACTGGAGTTGTTTGACTACATTCATTCCGTTGATAGCTTGAAGCTGGCCCAACGATTAGATGCGATCGCCAAGTCGCTGGCCGTGAAGCCCAAAATTTTATTGCAGGTCAAGTTGCGTCCAGATCCCAATAAGTTTGGTTGGGACCCGGTTGAACTCTGGACAGACTTACCAGTGCTGGACACGCTGGACCATCTCGACATTCAGGGATTGATGGTGATTGCGCCCTATGGGTTGCCAGAGCAGGAGACCCTGGCGTTGTTTGTTGAAGCACGAGACTTGGCAGCCACAATCCAACAGCATCCGTGGTCTCGACTGACGATGCAAGAGTTGTCGATGGGGATGTCGGAGGACTACCTCCTGGCAATTCAGGCGGGCGCAACGATGGTGCGGTTAGGACGGACGTTATTTGGCGAGCGTACTTAGGCAAAGGGCGATGCCGATTGACGATGCCGCCTGCCGCGTGTGCCAAATTCCAACATAGCGGCAACGATTGGCTGAGAATGGCCCACTCCTTGCGAGTGGGAGTGGCGCCACAGGAACAGTCAACGCTGCAAGTTGTGCAGTTTAAAGGACGCAATGATCCACGAGTTGATTGTTTAGAAGAAATTGCGCGGGTGTATCGCTACGATCGCCCCGACTCTCCTAAAAACCTAGATCTCGTCCTCAATTACTTGATGACAACCGAGCGATCGATTCCCCGTTTAGCCTGCAATTCTGTAGGGAGAAAGCAGTAAGACCCCGGAGAAACTGCCTAGCTTGATCGATATCGTGAGTATTATCAGCATCTCGGTTGGGGAAGGATTTTTTGCTGTTTCCCTAGGGAGCGATCGCATTAAAGACCAGCCTGATCGATCGAAAGTAGCGCCCTGTGGATCTTTCAGCCAATCATGATGATTTCATTTGCCGATCCAACGGACTCTCTTGCGGAGAGCGATCGCGATCAAATGACGCAGAAAGATCCAGATCAATGGCCGATCGATCATTAGTAACTGCCTGATCCTTTCTGTCAAAATCCATCATCGATCCTGCGATCTTTGCCACCCATTTCAAAAAGGGGGGGCGATGGGATCGGCGACTAATGCCAGTAAAGGGCATCCTGGAACTCCCGGATTGAGGCGAGTTTATGACCAGCTTCTTGGTAAAGCTGCCACCCGATCGAAATGCTTGGCAGAATTTCGTAAACTTTTTCAATTAACAATTAGTTTAGGGCTTGATTTTGTGAATATGATGTATACTGTTCTGTCAAATCATGTAAGTTTTCAGGGAGTGGAAAAGAAATCGGTTTTCGATTCAAACTCGGTGTATAGACTCCAGTCGATCCAACCGATCGCTTGCATCAGGGTCAGCCAGATCTGTTCTGCAACGGCTCATGAGAAAAGTCGCCATCAGTCGTGATCGAGGGAAATTGATCAAAAAATGACCAGTCCCCCCCCGATCGAAACTTCCAGATGCTTACACCTTGCCACTTGTTGATCAAAGGCATCCCACCCCGTCAACCCTAGTCATCATGGAGCATAAGCAGTGAGTATTTTCACAAAATTGAGAGATTTCGTTGGGCTAAACGACCCCGTTGACTATGAATATGAGTACGACGAAATGGATGGACAGGATTATCAAAACCTTTACCAAGAGGAGCACACCCAGCCCATCCAAGAAGAAGAACCTCGTCGTCGTCGTACTAGCATTCGGGAGCGTAGCAACATGTTGAACCAGGACACCGGAATGAGCAATGTCATTGGAATGCCTGGTGCTGCCAATGGGATGTCTGAAGTTGTGGTGGTTGAACCTCGCTCCTTTGAAGAAATGCCCCAGGTGATTCGTGCCCTGCGGGAGCGCAAGTCAGTGGTTTTGAACCTGACGATTATGGATCCTGACCAAGCTCAGCGGGCTGTTGACTTTGTGGCTGGCGGCACCTATGCCATTGATGGCCACCAAGAGCGCATTGGCGAAAGCATCTTCCTGTTTACCCCAAGCTGTGTCCAGGTCAGCACTCAAACCAACAACATGGGCGAAGTGCCGATGCAGCAACCGATGCGTCCTTCTCGTCCGATGACCCCTACCCCCGCCTGGACCCCTGAGCAGCAAGCTCGGATGGCATAGGGGGCTGACGTTGCAGTCCTCTGCACGGTCATCACTCTTACCTTTCCATCGGTGTAGCGGTTGGAGTGATGGGTCTCGGTTGATGATCTAAGGTTGGATTACCCTGTTGAAAGGAATCGGGTTGCCTGTGAAGCTTGGCATCATTGGTGGTGGAGTCATGGGCGAAGCGCTCTTGTCGCGATTATTGGCGCAGGGGGTGTTCGCCCACGACCAGGTTTTGGTGAGCGAGCCTCAGGAAGCCCGTCGGCATTTTTTGGCCCAGCAGTATGGCATCGGTGTGACGAAGGACAATGCAGCGGTGGCGTTGTCTGCCGAAACGGTGCTGCTGGCCATTAAACCCCAAATGTTTGAGACGGTGGTTGCCGCTCTACCGAAAGCAGCGCCGACTCAGTTGGTGTTGTCGATTCTGGCAGGCACGTCTCTCAAGGCGCTGGAAGCTGCTTTTGCAGGGCAGCCTGTGATTCGAGCAATGCCCAACACGCCTGCGACGGTCGGGGCTGGGGTGACGGCGATCGCTCCTGGTCAACACGTCCAACCTCCCCACTTGGAACTGGCAAAGCAGTTGTTTGGGGCGGTGGGGGCAGTGGTTGAGGTGCCCGAAAGCCTGATGGATGCGGTCACAGGTCTCTCTGGCTCTGGGCCAGGCTACGTGGCGATCGTGATTGAAGCGTTGGCGGATGGTGGTGTGGCGGCTGGGCTACCACGGGCGATCGCCCTGCAACTAGCGATCCAGACTGTCCGTGGCACAGCAGAACTGTTGCAACAGACCGGGATGCATCCGGGTGAACTGAAGGACCGAGTTACCAGTCCGGGGGGAACAACGATTGCAGGGGTTGCCCACCTAGAACAGGCAGGCTTGCGTTCGGCGTTGATTGAAGCGGTGAGGACTGCAACGCGGCGATCGCAAGAACTAGGTGGATAGTCTAGTTGCCTGAATTCTCAAGATTTAGTTAATGATTGTCTCAAAATATTCCGGTAGCAGCAAGTCTTGCTAGAAATAAGTAATAAGGACGGATTCTTGTATTGCTGCCCCCAATGGCTTGTTGATCGAGAACTCTGGTTCGAGCCATTGCACCGTCAAGAACCGTTTTGATTGCTCTTATAGGTCATCAGTCTGCCCCGTGCTGAGGGTTTGCTGTGGTTCCATCGGTGGAATCAATGCTCGTTGGAAGCATTCAAACTTCCAGAAATGTTCGGTTTGGTTTATCCGTCCATAGCACTTGAAGTGCTGGCTAGACCAAGGGGGTGAGGGTGTGCCCCCCGCAGCGGTTCCCCCCTGCGTTCTGTCGTAAGCAGCGTTTGGGTTGCTCTATTTTCGCTTCTCAGCAAATATCTCGGAGGATGAGATGGATCTGACTCGTCTTGCGGTTCAGTTAGTGGTTGCAGTAGTCTGCGCTGGAGTTGCTAGTATTCTGGTGCCTCGTCGCATTCCTGGTAAGATCTGGGGACTCTTTTTCATTGGGCTATTGGGGGTTTGGGTTGGCGAATGGGGATTTGCTCTGCTGCGCCAGCAATTTAACCTCAACGTCCAATTCCTGACCTGGCAAGTGGAAGGCGTGCTGATTATCCCGGCGATTGTTGGCTCGGCCATTGTGCTATATCTGCTGACTCTGTTTATGCGGTGGGGACGCTACAGCACTTAGGGGCGTGCGTGAGCGGAAAATCTCGATAATGTATGACCTGCGCGCAGCGCATCCTATAGTGAATGCATCCTTAGCTTTTTGTAGGAAACCCTGCTGGGTGGGGTTTCCTACAAAAAGCTGTATCCTAATCTATGTGTATAGCGCTACAACTCTTCAGGCACTGCTCTAAGTGCCGAGCCGCCCTCATCCCCCAACTCCTTCTCCCAAACGTGGGAGCAGGGGAGCCGCGCCTCTCAAAATCTCTCTCCCAGGTTGGGAGAGGGATTTAGGGAGAGGGCAAAGGTGATATGCACCCAGGGTTTCAGCCTGTCCCGAGTTCACGTTAGGTCAGATTTAATAGTTCTGCCATTTTCAATCGTTGCAATTTTCCGGTTGCGCCTCTGGGGAGTTCTGGCAAGATGTGAAACTGGTGGGGAACTTTGAATTCTGCGAGGTGCTCGCTGCAATATGCTTTCAACTCCTTTTCGGTAATGCTGTCGTCGGTGACCACCAGGGCTGCGTGAATCTCTTCGCCCAGCGTTTTGTGGGGGACGGCGAAGGCCATCGCTTCGATAACGGCGGGGTGACGCAGCAGAACATTATCGACTTCGAGGGGAGAAATCTTTTCACCGCCGCGATTGATCAATTCCTTGAGTCGCCCTGTCAAACACAGATAGCCGTCTGCGTCTAACCGTCCTTGGTCGCCTGTGCGGAACCAGCCGTTGGTAAACGCTTTGGCATTGGCTTCGGGGTTGTTTTCGTAGCTATCGACCACATTAGGGCCTTTGACCACCACTTCGCCCAGTTCTCCCTGGGAGAGCAGGTTGCCCGCCTCGTCCATAATTGCGACTGCTACCCCAAAGCCGATTCCTACACTGCCGGCTTTGCGCAGGCCAGGGGGCAGAGCGTTTGAGGTCATCTGGTGCGATGCTTCGGTCATGCTGTAGGCTTCTAAGACGGGGGCGTTGAAGGTGGCTTCTAGGTGTTCCAACACAACTGGGGGCAGGGAGGCACTGCTGGAGCGGATGAAACGCAGTGGACTGGTGGCGATCGCCTCTTGATTTCGCCCTGCCCTGGCCAACAATAGCTGGTGCATGGTGGGCACTGCCGAATACCAGGTGGGCTGATATTCCTTGAGGATGCCCCAAAATTCCATGGCGTTGAACCCCGTCGGACAGATCACCGTCCCCCCAGAGGCCAGAGTGGACAACATAGAAGCGACAATGCCGTGGACGTGGAACAGGGGCATGATGCAGAGGGCGCGATCGCTCGCCGTCAGGCTGTAGGTGCCGATAATATTCTGCGCCGACGCTGCTAAGTTGCGGTGACGAATGGGTACACGCTTGGGTTGGCTGGTGGTGCCGCTGGTGTGCAAAATCATTGCCACATCGTCGGCTTCTGCAAGGGCCATTGGGCGGGGGGGCTTGTCTGCACCGCCGATTTTTTCAAGGTGGAGGGTGCCGTCTGCCTGGGGAGTGACTCGCAGCAGCAGCATCCCCGGCAAAAGTGCAGCTTGGGCCGCGGCAATGCCCTCGTTCAACACAATCAGGGCGGCGGCATGGGTATCTTCGTAATAAAAGCGAAATTCTGCTTCTGTGTATTTAGGGTTGAGGGGGACCGCCGTGCCGCAGGTGGCCGCCGCTAGATAGGTGAGGATCATTTCGGGGCCGTTGGGCATGGCCAGCGAGATGCGATCGCCCCGACCCAAGCCAAAGCGGTTGAGTTGGGCTGCTAGGCTGACAATCTGGTGTCGCAGCTGAGCGTAGGTGAGACTGGGCTTGCCAGGAGCCACCAACGCCGGATGGTCATCATCGCCTGCCATCAGTTCAAGCAGCGTCGGGAGTGGGTCAGCTTGGGGCGCTATAGGAGTCATAGGAGCCGAGGGCGGTCAAGATTAGTGGACTGGTGTGTACTGGATAGTTTCTTAGTGGGGGAAAAGTCAGTTTGGGAGACAAGAGGCAGGGATAGGGGCCGTTGATTGCTGGAATGGTTGTGGTTAGGATGCTTGCAAAATTAAAGTTATTAACTTTTTTTGAGTGAGCAGCTCTGCCGCCCACTCAAAAAAAGGTGGTCAAGTTATTTTTGACAGGATCCTTAGCTTATCTTGAATCGACCTGCGAGGAGGGACAAGGGACTAACCATGATGTTCCTTAGGGGGTGTGAGTGTATTGCCAGAGGAGATTAGTGAGCAGGGGAGACGCCCCCGCTTCAGCGCCCCTACCTCTTTAAAGGAACTGTAAAGTTTTCCCCCTAACTCCCCCAACCTGGCTATTATGGAGAAAA
>DVEB01000350.1 GCA_015295905.1 Synechococcales cyanobacterium M55_K2018_004 | reverse complement strand
GCACCGCGCCCGGCGCGGTGCCCCAAAACCCTCTTAACCCGAACTGACGTTAATTTTGGATGATCTCCACCTAATCTTAGCCATCTCCCCAAACTCTCAACCTACCTCCTAAGATCAAAGCATCCCAAGCAAAAGATCCCGATGACAACTAAGTTGCCCGTCTTCTACTCGCCCCTGTTTCTGGAACACGATACTGGGCGCTATCATCCAGAAAATTCAGGCCGGTTACGTGCCATTGTTGCTGCCCTCAAAGCCCAAAACTGGGATGATTGGCTGGAATGGCGATCGCCCACTCCCCCCGATGCCCAGGGCACTCGCCTCACCGATGCCCTGTATGCCATTCATCCTCAGAAGTATGTTGCTGCCGTGGAATACTTAGCCAACCACGGTGGTGGTCATGTAGATCCGGATACGGTTGTTTCACCCCAGACCTACAACGCCGCCATCCTGGCGGTGAGTGCTTGGTTGGATGGGGTGGATGCGGTGCTGAAAAACCAGTCTCCTGCCTTTGTGCTGGCCCGTCCTCCCGGACACCACGCCTTGCCCGATGTTGGCATGGGGTTTTGTATTTTTGCAAATGCGGCGATCGCGGCCCACTATGCTCTCCAGCAACCTGGTGTGCAACGAGTTGGCATTTTGGACTGGGATGTGCACCACGGCAATGGCACCCAGGCGATTGTGGAGAACAACCCCCGCATTGCCTTCTGTTCCCTGCATGAATTTCCCCAATATCCCGGTACAGGCCGGGCTGAGGAACATGGAGCCTTCGAGAATGTGCTCAATTTCCCCATGCCCGCAGGCAGCACCATAGAGGACTACGAACCCATCTTTCAGCAAAAGATTGTTCCCTTTTTCCAAGCGTTTCAGCCCGATCTATTGCTGGTTAGTGCAGGGTACGATGCAAACCGCGACGACCCACTGGCAGGAATATGTTTACAGCCCTCAGACTACGGCGTACTTACTGGCTATTGCCTGCAAATCACACCTTGCATTTTGTTTGGCCTAGAAGGTGGGTACGACCACAAAGCCCTGGCCCAATCCGTTGTAGAGACTCTCAAGCGGTGTTTTCAGCAGCAATCGCCCACTTCGGTGTAGTTTGATGGTGTAGCTTGATAAGGAGGAAATCTGGCAGGTTTGGCAGATGTTCCTTCACGACCCTTCGCTTGATTCCTATCACTCATGTCAAAACTCAGAGAATATTTGAATGTTGCGATCGCCCTCATTCTGTTGGCCTTCATCGCCAATAGCCTGATCCGTATCGCGCTCCACTTTCTGTATCCCACCCCCATCTCCTAAGCCACGCGTTTGACTGCATCATTGGTTTCGGCATTCTTTTTTTTGGCAACGTTTTGTTGATTCACTGTTTGTTGATTCACTGTTTGTTCACCGTTGTGAAACCTATGGCTGATCTCCTGACCCCTGAAATTAGCGATCGCATCTGTAGCCACATGAACGACGACCATGCGGATGCTGTGCTGCTCTATGCTAAAGTGTTTGGCAATGTGCAGGAGGCGATCGCCGCCAAAATGACCAGCATCGACCCTGAAGGGATGAACCTGAAGGTTGAAACCAACAGCAACTCAACTCCCCTCCGCATTACCTTTGACCACGCCCTGCAGGACTCTGAAGACGCACACCACACCCTGATTGCAATGGTGAAGCAGGCCCGCAAACAAATGGCGGGCCATTCAGATTAACGTCAGGTGAATTTGGGACAAGCTGCAACCGTTGCGTTTTCGTGCGTGGCACCCACGGAAACGCAACGGTTTTTGGCAGCACCGCGCACCGTACAGTTTTCCTTAGTCCACCACGCTCAGCATTGCACCTTGCCGATCAACCCGCAGGCTCTCCGTCTGTACTGAAATTCCTTCTGTTGACCAGGCCGCCGCCATGGCTGCTGCCACCGCCGCCGCTCGATCTTCCGAGGTAAGCGCCAGTAGCGTTGGCCCGGCCCCGCTGATCACCATCCCATAGGCACCCGCTGCACCTGCTGCACGTTGCACGGCGTCGTAGCCTGTAATCAGCGACTGACGGTAGGGCTGGTGGATTCGGTCCTGCAGCGCTGCCCGCAACCAATCGGCTTGTCCTGTTTCTAATCCCCGCAGCAGTAACCCCAGGTGCGCCATGTTGAAGATGGCATCAGCCCGGCTGTATTGAGCGGGCAGCACTCTGCGGGCCTCTGTCGTTGACAGTTCAAAGTTGGGAATCGCAATTACTGGGACGACGCTAAAATGCCAGGGAACTTCTGCGATCGCCCACTGCCCAGCGGCATCCGTTGCTGCTAACCGACACCCGCCCATCAACGCCGGCACGACGTTATCGGGGTGACCCTCCATGGCGATCGCTAGCTTTGCAATTTCTGCCTGCGATAGAGGCAAACCTGCTAACCCGTTTGCCCCCAGCAGTCCGCCCACAATGGCTGTGGCCGAACTGCCCAACCCCCGCGCCAAGGGGACAGCCAACTCGATTTCGATGTGAACCGCAGGCGGAGCCTGACCAATGGTTTGAAACAATCGTACAAAGGCTTGATAGGCCAGGTTTGTTTCGTTGCGACTGACTCGCTCCGCTTCTGTTCCGGTCACGTCGATGATCACTGCCTCAATGGTTGCAGAGGGCAATCGCGAAAACCGAAACGTATTGCCCAGCGTCAGCGCTGCGCCCAAACAATCGAAGCCTGGCCCTAGGTTTGCAGTCGTCGCGGGCACGGTGACGGTGACAGAATGATGCATTGTAGAGTGTTAGGGACTTGCTAGGTAGACTACGGGGTAATTAAGGACGTATTTGCAGGAGCACTGCCCCCGCAAACGATGGTGTGATAGCGCGACACACGTAGGTTAGGACAACGTTTTTTGTGGGAACCCCCACGCAGTGGGGGTTCCCACAAAAGCGTTTTATATCATGAGCGTGTAGCGCCATCCTTCAGGACTGAAATGAGATGTTGAGGGACTGGCGTGAACATGCAATCGTCCCGATGCGTTGCGACTAGTGTCTAACGCATCCTACAGTGGGTAGCGTCAGTTCTAGTTAAGTGCAAATCCCTTACCCCTCACGTCAGCAGTGACGAGCACTACTGTACCAGAGAGGGTTCCAGGAATGACGGTTGCGATACAAAGAGAGGCGGGGCGATCGCCTTCCTCTGTCGCTGCTTGGCATCATTGCACAATTCGCCCCATATAATCGCCCCACAGCCTAGCTGCCTGCCCACTACTGCCACTCGTCGGTTGATTGTCATCATTACCAAACCAAATGCCCGTCACCAGTTTCCGACTGGGGATGTAACCGACAAACCAGAGATCGCGGTTATCGTTGTTCGTCCCTGTCTTACCCGCTTCACCCAGGCCCAGTGATGCCGCCCGTCCCGTTCCATATCGGATCACACCCTGCATCAGGTCGGTCATTGTTGCGGCAACCTGAGGATCGAGGACGGCCTCGTTAAAGCGGCGGTCCTGCCCCGCATCGTAGATCACCCGACAACTCTTCAGATCGTCCGGGTTCTGACAATCGCTGCTGTCAAGGATGCGTCGAATTGTGTGGGGAGGATTTTTCACGCCCTCATTGGCAAACACGGCGTAGGCCCCCGTTAGTTCGAGCAACGTCACCTCGCTTTGCCCCAACACCAGACCAGGGACTGCCTTTAAGAGGGAACTGATGCCCATCCGCTGTGCGGTTTGAACCACCCGGTCTAGCCCGACTTCTCGGCCAATTCGCAGCGCAATCACGTTTTCTGACTGGGCAAGACCAGTGAACATATCGACACTCCCGCCCCCCGATCGCTCACAGCCACGAAAGGACTGCCCCTCCCAGGTCATCGGCTCACAGGAAAAACTGGTATAGGGAGAAATGCCTTGCTCCAGCGCCGCCGTGTAAGCAAATACTTTGAAGGTCGATCCAGGCTGACGAACAGCCTGCGATGCCCGGTTAAACTGGCTTTCCTGGTAGTCTGCTCCGCCTACCAGGGCTAACACCTCGCCGGTGCTGGCATCGATGGTCACCAGTGCCCCCTGAGAAAAGCCCGATGCGGCCCCCTCGGACTCCAGGGTTGAACGGAGATTACGTTCGGCCTGCTGTTGCTTCTGTGGGTCGAGGGTACTCTCGACCACAAAATTGCCCTCCTGGGCGAGCTGAGTCCCTAGCAATTGCTCCAGTTCAAGAAACACCTGGCTGTAGAAGTAGGGGCCAATGGTGCTTTGCAGTTGCTGGATGGCTTCGGGGTTGATCTCGATGCGCGATCGCCTTGCCCGTTCAGCCTCTTCCACACTCACCTTGCCCTGAGCTGCCATGCGGTTGATGACGCGATCGCGCAGTTGCACCGCCGTCTCATAGTCGCGCACTGGATTAAAGGTATTCGGCGCTGGCAAAATTCCCACCAGCGTTGCTGCTTCCGAGAGGGTCAGGTTGCGGGCTGACTTGCCAAAGTAAAATTGAGCCGCATCCTCAAAGCCATAGTTACCGTTGCCCAGGTAGACCTGGTTGAGGTAGGTCAGCATCAAGAAATCTTTACTGTAAAACGTCTCTAGCTTGAGGGCCACCACAGCTTCCCGCAGCTTGCGTCCGGCAGAGTCCTGCGTTCCGACATACTCTCGAAACAGGTTGCGGGCCAACTGCTGCGTGATTGTGCTGCCGCCCTCCCGAATGCCGCCACCGCGAATATTGGTTACTAGGGCGCGAACGATCCCAATCGGGTCTATTCCCAGGTGCCAGAAATAACGGCTATCCTCCGAGGCAATCAGTGCATCGGGCAGGTAGGGTGAAAACTCTGACAGGTGTTTCAGTTCTACATGGGCACGGGTCTGCACTGTGTTCAGTGGAGTCACGCCATCCCGGGCATAGACCACCACCGGCCCCTGCACGCCCGCAGGCAGGGGCACCACTGAGAACCGTTGCCACTGCACCCCCACCCATAGGGCAGCGATCGCCGTCAGCCCCGTAAACCCGTATAGGCTATACTGTGCCGCCTTCACATACCAGGGAGGCGGGTCAATGTACTGGATCTTCACCGACGCAGCCAACTCTGGTGGCCCCAGAGTAAACACATCTCCGTGGCGCAGCGGCACCTTAGTTAACCGCCGCCGTCCTCGGTAGATGCCATTCGTCGAGTTCTCATCCCGCAAGACAAAGGCATACTTGCCCCGGCGGCTGTCCCGCGAGAGCGATAGATGCACCTGGCTCACCACAGGATTGCGCACCACAATGTCACACGCTTTGGAACTGCGGCCCAACAAGTAGCGATCGCCCAGCAAGGGATAGGTCTGTGTTTGCGCTGTTTCACCATCCTGCACAACCAGTTCGGGCACCCGTGCATTGGGCCTGAGCTTCAGCTTAGAAAAATTGACCCGCCCCTGCACCACCTGAGTTAGGCGACCGAGCAGAGTCCGGGGTTGAGATGGCTGAGGAGGCATTTGGGGAGAAGTCATGCACTAGGAGAACCGCACAACATAGAGGAGAGAAGCCTTCAATTCCTGAGGCTTTTCAGATTCCCCCATTGTACTCACCGATGCCTGGAGCGGCACTGGATCGATGTGCGCTTTACAAACAGGCTCCTGCAGACGGTTAACCGCTCTCATAATCGCTCTCAAAACCCACCGAGATCACAGCCTGATTTGTGTATAAATTATTTCATCATCCGTGGAATCACATATCTTTTTTCGCAGCTTCGAAACGTCCCAAATCCTTGCTAGGTAACTTCGCCAGTCTTTTAGTAGGGGTGTTGCTCCAGTGTTATGCCCGGGCATCCTGGGTATAGCGAAAGACGTTTACGCTTCCTTTAAGGAAGCCCTGTGTGCGGAAGAGTATGAAGAAGCTTGAGATGCTAAGTCCAGAATCGCAAATGAGTCAGTCCGGTTTTGACTTTGCGAACCTGCAGGAGCAAGATGTAGAAGCGCGACGGCTCCTGACCGTGACCCATTTGGGTTTACTGGAGGTGGGAAGCATTCCAGTCTTTGAAGAAGCAACCCAGACGGCGGCATATCTTCTCGATGCTCCCATTTGCATCTTCGGAGTGGTGGGCCAGGAATGTGAGTACTTCAAGGCCGCCGTAGGTCTTGCTCGCATGGGCTTGATGAATGATCTGACGGCTTCGCGCCAGCTTGCCCGGCAGGACTCTTTTGCCGCTGCCATGGTCGAGTGTCCTCAAGTGCTGGCGATCGCCGACACGACAGCACACCCTACTTTCAACCAGAGTCTTCTTGTCACCAAATACAACATCCGAGCTTACCTGGGAGTCCCGCTACTGGCCTCCAATGGAGATTACCTGGGTGCGCTCGCAATCTTGGATCTGGCCCCGCGTAACTTCAGCGATCGCGACATTACTACACTCCAGATGGTTGCTCGCTGGAGCATGAGCGAGTATGAGCGGGGGCTTGACCACAAGCAAGGCAGACTGACTTTCTCTGCGACTCACAATCTCGCTTCCGAGGTGGCGATTCGCCCAGCCGATGCTGCGGTTCGGGTCAAGCTGATCGCCCAGATGACTCAAGAACTCCGGACCCCCCTGACTTCTATCCTGGGCATGGCCAGTGTCCTGAATCGACAAATCTATGGCCCGCTCACCGAAAAGCAGAAAGAATACATGGACATCATCCACCACAGCGGCCAATCTTTGCTCTCCCTGGTGAATGAAATTGTGGAATTGGGCGCCCTTGCAGAGAGTAGCTATGACCTTAACCTCAGCCCAGTTGACGTGGAAATGCTCTGCCAACAAGCATTAAATAGTCTCCAGGAGGCCATTACCCGCCGTGAACAGCAGGCGCGCGTGACGGTTGAGCCTGGCCCCCGCCTGTGGCTACTCGACAAGGGCAAAGTCCGCCAGATGCTTTATCACATGCTTTTCAGTGTGACTCAGGCGGCAAGTTCTGAAAGCACCCTCCGCATCCATGTGTCCCGTAAGGCTGCCCGCCTCAACATTACAGTCTGGACGTCGCATCCCTGGTTAGGTGAAGGACTGCCTCAGGGAATTGTGCAGGCAACTGCTTGGTTGACCAGGGCAACGAATGCGTCCCTAGAGGACTGGAGCGACGGAGAGACTGGCATAATGGTCAGCCACCTTGCTCCTAGAGCAGACGTTCAAGAACAGGATGGATCATGCGGTGTAGCTCACGCCGAGAGCCACACTCCCCCTGCTCGCAAAGGACACTCGCGTCAGAGTCTGGGCCTGATGTTGAGCCGCCAGCTTGCCGAAATTCATGGCGGCGATATTACGCTGCAAGGGTCTATTGAGGCAGGCTACCGCTATGTTATCAGTCTGCCGCACTTGAACCCAGGCAATCAGGACCTTGGCCTACGCTCCTAGGTAGGATATGACAATTTGCCGAGGGGGTGTTCCAACCCCTCGAAATGTTAACGTAACGTCAGTTCGGGTTAAGCGGGTTTTGGGGCACCGCGCCGGGCGCGGTGCCCC
>DVEB01000152.1 GCA_015295905.1 Synechococcales cyanobacterium M55_K2018_004 | reverse complement strand
GGCGCGGTGCCCCAAAACTCGCTTAACCTGAACTGATATTCTTGCATGCTACTCGCATGAGTGATAGCAGCGACTTAGTGAACTGACGAGAGCGATCGCACCTTCTCCTGGAGCTCGATCAATCGATGACGGAGGGAACGCTGGGAATTGAGGAAAACTCTGGCACAATTGCGACCAGGCATTCCAGAAATCGAGCCGCCAGGGTGGGTTCCTGCTCCTGTCAGGTAGAGTCCCTGAATGGGAGTTTTGTAGTTAGCCAGTTCAGGGAGGGGACGCAGAAAGATCATCTGGTCGAGAGTCATGTCTAGGTGATAGTAGTTACCTTTGTAGGATCCTAGGCGATCGCCCAGTTCTGCAGGGCTTTCTACCCGCCGCGCCAGAATACTGTGCTTCAGGTTGGGGGCATAGTCTGCTAGTTTATCGAGGACACGGTCGGCCACTTTGTGTTTCAAGTCATCTGTCCAGCCAGTGCCATTGAGTCCAGTACCTTCTAAGCCTGCGATCTGGTAGGGGGCAAAGAACTCGATCCAAAGGGTGTGCTTGCCGTCTGGAGCCAAGGAGGGGTCAAGGACGCTGGGGACGACCGCATACATAGATGGATCTTGGTCGGGGATTCGACCGAGTGTGATCTGATTATGGGCGGCTTCCACATGACGCACAGAATCAGCAATCAGGATGGAACCAATCAGGTAGTCGTCCCGGTGGTTGTGGTGGGTGAAACGGAGTGGCTCAGAGAGAGCACAGTCAATTTTGAGGATCGTTTCGTTGTTGTTGACAATGCGGCGTTCCAAGCGATTGCGCAGTTGAGGGGCGGCAGCATCTACATCGGCAGCGTCCATCAACTGCAAAAACAAGCGTTTTGCATCAAGGTTAGAGATAACAGCCCGACGGGCCCGGTACTCCTTTCCCCCAGCCACCTGCACACCGACAGCACGACCCGCATCGACTAGCACCTGCTTAACGGCCTGATCGGTGAAGATCTCGCCCCCCAAGCTAGTCACTAGTTTCACCAGGGCTTGGGTGAGTGCGCCTGTGCCGCCCTTGGGACGCGCCATGCCTGGGTGATGGCGCATTGAGAGCATCATCGAGCCGATCGCTAAGGTCTTTTGGGAAGGGGGGGCGCCAAACTCGGAGGCTAGCCGCGCCAGGGGCGCTCTGATGAATTCGGAGTCAAACCACTCGGCGATGTTTTCTTCGGCGCTGGTCATCATGGTACGAACCCAGTCCAGCGCTTTGTTGACCCCACCCACAATGGCGAGGGCATCGCGGATCTGCGAGCGGTTGTAATTCCGTAAAATCTCGAAAACGGCCCCTGGTGGTGCGTTAAACATAGGTTGCAGCGCATGGGTGAGCCGCTGCCAGTAGGCAATGAATTCGGCGTATTTCTGGGCATCGCGATCGCTGTACTGAGCAATCTCGGCACAGGTCTTTTCAACAGAACGGTGGGCCACAAAGACTTTGCCGTCGGGGTGCGGGCAGAACACAGTGGGGTCGCAGAACAGATAGTCCAGACCGTATTGCCTCAGTCCCAGTTCTGCAACAACAGGGCCAAGGTGAATAAATTCATGGTCGATGGCACAGAGGTTGAACTTAAATCCCGGTGCTTTGTCAGGGATTACCTCTTCCGTGGTTGCCGCACCACCAGGAACCGATCGCTTTTCCAGCAGCAGAACAGAGTAACCCGCTTTTAAGAGGTAAGCGGCACAAACTAACCCATTATGCCCCGCGCCGATGATGACAACATCGTAGGTATTCATGCACTCTGTCCTCAAATGGTTTTCTTGGTTCATCCACTCAGATCTTGCACTGCTCGCATCAAATGGGTTGCGACAGTACGCAATGCTACTGAAGGTAAAGCGTTGGCAGGAGCATGGTGCGCTCCTGTCGAGGTATGAGATTGATCTAGAGTCCTGATCTTGGACTAAACCACACCAAAAATCAGCGCTGCGAATCGTGCTCGCAGAGCACGATTCGCAGCGCAATCAGAAAATAGGCGTTGCTTAATCCAACTATGATTTTTTGAGTGAGGGGCGCACTCCGTGCGCCCCTCACTCAAAAAATCGTTGGTTAAATCAGTAATGCCCGCAATCCAATCAGAAAATAAAAATCTCCACAAGGTGTTATGACTACTGCCTAGTCCATCCTACGGTGGGTACACGATTTAATTGCAATAACCGCAAAGTCCTTATCTTGCTGCACTGCCCAAGAGAAATAAGCCCAGCATGGTAATACTGTTCCACAGGCTATGCAGTAGCATGGGAGCCAGCAGATTACGCGATCGCGTATATACAATCCCCAGCACACAGCCTAGTACTGTCAGCGGCAAGACTTCCGACAGGCTCAGGTGGGCAAAGGCAAAGATGAAACTGCTGAGAGCGATCGCCCCCCACACAGGCATATAGCGCGTCAGGGAGGGCAGCAGGAAGCCGCGAAACAGCGTTTCTTCAAAGACGGGAGCGGCGACGGCAGCCGTGAAGAAAAAGATAGCGAGGGCGATCGGGTCAGCTTCCTCCAGGACAATTTGCAGCAGAGGGTTGCTGCCGCCCTGCCCCTGCCAAATTTGTTGGTTAATCAGAGAAACGCCCAGCATCAGGGGTAGGGCGGCTAGATAGCCGCCGATGCCCCAGAGAGGCCAGCGCAGGTTGGCTTTGAACTGGAACCAGCCCTCTGGGAGAGGAATGTATTTCCGAATGGAAAAATACAGAATTGACAGCGTAAAAATTGCCATCATTAAGTAGTAGGTGAGAGCGTAGATGGCGCGGCCCCGGGTCGCAAAGGTGCTGAAGCTCAGACCAAGGAGGCTCACAATCAGGGGAACCAGCACCTGCCCCGTAAAAAAGAAACCAATCACCAACACCAGCAAAATCGTCTCCCAGTCCCAGGGCGTTTTCCAGGCGAGGTCAGCGTTGGTCGCCAGGATGGAGTCCCGCCCTTTAACTAGGCGTTGCGTGAACAAAAAGATCAGCAGACCCGCACCGATAAGGCTGCCGATGACGGGGACAGTGCCAATCAGTGCTAGTTTGACCAGGGTGTTTTGGGCGATCGCCCGTTCCTGTGCCTGCAAAGCCGTGAGGGCATCGGTACGCTGTTGGAGTTCGTAGAGTTGAGCCAGAGCAACATACTGAAACCAGCCTTCTAGATGTCGATTAATCTGAGGTTCTGCATCAGGGGTAATTCGGGGCGGGTCACTCCAGAAGCCCGTTAGCACCTCACCAATGGCATCAAGGGGAGGAGTGAGGTTTTGCCAAGTAGCCTTGGCATCGGAACTATTGCCCGACTTGGCTTGCAGGATGCCGATCCGCAGGTCTAGTTGTTGGATGAGCGATCGCTGTTTCTCAATTACTTTCTGAAGTTGAGTGGCCTGAGTGGTGGCAGCTTTCGTCAATCCCTGGCCTGTGGTCTGGTTGGCAGAGGGAGTTGAGGAAGGGACTGGAGCATGACCAAGGGCATCTAGTTGTGTTTCTAGCTTCTCTAGGTTTTTACTGGCAGTGTTGCGGACTTTCTGGTACTGCTCCAGTGCAGACTTGAGGGGATTTTCTCCCAAGACGGACTTGCGCAGTTGGGTGAACTCATCTGGCTGACCAGGCAATAGCTGCGGCTCGGTGGCATGGAGCAGCAGATCGGTCTGGTATAGCTCTAAACGATTTGTGATCTGGGGTTCGCCCAAACTTTTGAGGAGGGAACCACCGACAAGAAAGGCGATCGCCAACGTCATTAGTCCCAGAATTAGCCGTTTGATGGTCATCCGCACAATCCTGCTTGCTGCAAAGGTCTTGGAATATCCTAACGTCTTGTGAATGGGCGATCGCAGCGGAAATTCTCAAGAGAACGGCTCCTCAGAAAGGTAAAATTCATCTGGTCTGAAAATGATTGCGAGATGTAAATCAATCCCCTAGCGTTGATTGGTTACCCTTGCGGTCTATTTCTGAACCCCCTGCTCCTGACTCAGAACTTCGGAGGACACGACCCTGGCTACTCGCGTTATTCTGGTGCGCCATGGCATCAGCGGCTACAACCTTCAGCGTCGGGTGCAAGGCCACTGCGACGATTCCACCTTAAGCGATCAGGGACGGGAAACGGCTCGTTTAGTGGGGCTTGCGCTTCAGGGATTGCCCTTGGATGCGGTCTACAGCAGCCCCCTGCAACGGGCTAGAGAAACGGCGGATATTATCTTAAAAACGGTTGGACAGCCAGAACTCTTGCAAACGACGGATTTGCTGAAAGAAATCAATCTCGTTCAGTGGGAGGGGATGGCATTTGATGAGGTAGAGCGGCAGTTTCCAGAAGACTACCTAGCGTGGCGCGATCGCCCCCACCAACTCAAGATGCAGATGCTAAGGCCAGATGGCAGCTCAGTCGAGTATTATCCAGTGCTAGCCCTGTTTGACCAGGCGCGGGAGTTCTGGAAGATGGTTCTGCCTCAGTCTGAGGGCAAAACCATTCTGGTGGTGGCCCACAGTGGGATTAATCGTGCCCTCATCAGCACAGCCGTTGGCCTATCCCCCGAGCGTTACCACTCAATCTATCAGACTAACTGTGGCATCAGTGTGCTCAACTTTGCTGCAGCCCTGGGTGATCCTGTCCAGATCGAGTCGATGAACGTGACGGCTCCCATCAACCTGCCGCTGCCCAAGCTGCCGGAGAAGATGAACGGTCCTCGCCTGCTGCTGGTGCGCCACGGTGAGACCCAGTGGAACCGCGAAAAGCGCTTTCAAGGGCAGATTGACGTGCCGTTGAATGAGCAGGGACGGGTGCAGGCGGAGAAAGCAGAGTTTTTCCTGCGGGAGATTAGAATTGACCGTGCCGTTAGCAGTCCGATGGCACGTCCGAAGGAGACTGCGGAAATTATTTTGCGATCGCATCCTCATGTGACCCTGGAACTGGACGAGCGGCTGGTAGAGATCGCCCACGGCCTGTGGGAAGGCAAGCTGGAAGAGGAAATTGCGGCGGAATTTGGCGCAGAACTAGCCGCCTGGAAGCAGTCGCCTGAAACGGTGCAAATGCCAGAAGGAGAAAACCTACAGCAGGTGTGGCAACGGGCGATCGCCGCCTGGGAAGCGATTGTGGCTTCGGCACCAAGCGATCGCCCGTCAACGATCCTGGTTGTTGCTCACGATGCCATCAACAAAGCAATTCTTTGTTACCTAGCAGGGTTTGGACCGGAGCAGTTCTGGGTATTTAAGCAGGGGAATGGCGCTGTGAGTGTGATTGATTACCCCAAAGGAGCTGGCACAAAGCCTATCATCCAGGCGCTCAACATTACGACACACCTAGGAGGAGTGTTAGACAAAACAGCAGCCGGAGCGCTTTAAGGTAACGTGAATTTGAGATTATGGCGCTACGCGCTCATGATGTAAAACGCTTTTTGCGAGAAACCCCACTGCACGAGGTTTCCCGCAAAAAGCTCTGTCCTAACCTATGCCCATAGCGCTATATCTGAAGCTCTTGATTGGTCGTGCGCACTGCGTACGACCAATCAAGCTTTTTGGGGGAGTACGTGCGGCGCAGCCCCCCAAAATCCTCTTAACCAGAACTGACGTTAATAACGTGAATTCCAGATAAGCTGAAGCCTTTGATGTTCCGTGCGCAACGCGCACGGAACATCAAAGGCTTTGGGGCACCGTGTGCGGCGCGGTGCCCCAAAGCCCTTTTAATCAGAACTAACGTTTTAATACATCTGTTTTCTACGGGGAATTACGGATGCATTATGACTGCGCTTCAAGTTGCTGTTCGGGGACTTTTTCGCGAACTGAAATACACTTCTCAACTACACTACACGCAAACCTTACCGAGAGTTAAGGCTTCTGTGAAGTTGGCTGCCACTCCTTCCAGTCGGGAATTTCAGTGTGTCATAAATGAAACATACAGCCCCCAAAGCTCTGGAAGCAATCTCGACTCGTTTAGGGCGAGCGAGAAGGGTGAGATAGACCTGTCACAAGAGTAGGGTGCAGAGAGTTTTAAAATTTTCGGTTTCGTGGGTTTTGCAGGTGCTTTAGGTCACCTGTGGGCAGCATCTATCGGATCAAAAGGGGTTGCCATGTCTACTCGTCATCTATCTGCCCAAGGCTTCCAGTCCTCACTGAGTCATGTCATCAATCGGACGCCCCCGCCTCAGATGATTGCCTTGCTTGCGTCAATCAAAGCTAGCGTCACCATGAAAACGTCACTTCTGCAATATCTTGTATCCCCCTATGGGCAAGCTGTACTTGCCTTAGTTTCAATTCTGACTTTGGTGCTAATTCACCTGCCACAAGCTGATACAGTTGGCAGGGTGCATGATAATCGAGATGAATTTCCTGGTCGGCGACGGGGTGGCGGAACGCACTGGATTATGCCAGGGCCAGCAGGCAGCGATGAGTGTGGGCAAACGCTTTCGTCTCAATGTTCTACTGACTACCACCGCGTGATTGGCTAGGATTACGGATAACCTCATGCTCTAATTTAAATTTAGCGTAAATTTAGCGTTAGGCTGGCTAAGCAGGTTTTGGGGTACGGCGTACGGCGCAGTGCCTCAGAACCTTTGCTGTTCCGTGCGCGTCGCGCACAGAACAGCAAGGGTTTCAGCTTATCCCGAATTCACGTGAACTACTAGTGGTGTTTCGAATTAACGGTGTTGCGAGTGAGAGGTGCACTCTATGCGCCTCTCACTCGAAGCATCATATCTAGGTTAAGCAGTGCCCCGTACGTGACTGCCTTCTAAGTTCTCTAGTAAGGCAGTTGCTTCTCGACTGGACAGAGGCACGGAGAAAAGGTAGCCCTGCCCATAATCGCAGTTGTGCTGTTGCAGCAGACTCATTTGGGTTGAGGTCTCAATGCCCTCGGCCACCACCTCCATCCCAAGTTTATGCCCCAAATCAATGACAGTCTGTACAATCTCCCAGTCTTCGCTGCTTTGCTCCATGCGCCCAACGAAGGACTTGTCAACTTTGAGTGTGTCAATGGGGAAGCGGTGCAGGTAACTGAGGGAAGAATACCCTGTGCCGAAATCATCGATGCTGAGTTGTAGACCTAGGTTTTTGAGCCGCAGCATGAGGGCGATCGCCATGTTGACATCAACCATCACATCGCTCTCGGTGATTTCGAGCCGGAGGCACTGGCCAGCTATGCCAACTGCTCGCAAAATGGACTCAATTTGAGGAACAAGGTCAGACTGTTCAAACTGTCGTTTCGAGATATTAATGCTCATCTTGAGGGGAATGTGGGGGAATTGCTGCTGCCAAGCTTTGAGCTGCAGGCAGGCTTCCTGCAAGATCCACTGCCCTAGAGTGAGGATCAGTCCAGTTTCTTCGGCGATGGGGATGAACTCGCTGGGGGGAATGAACGTAGCGTCCTGACGCCACCGGACTAATGCTTCAAAACCAACAATTTGGTTGGTTTTTAAGGAAACGATTGGCTGATAGTAGAGAGTTAGCTCATGTTTGTCTAAGGCATTACGGAGGTCGTTTTCGAGGCGCAGGCGATTCACGGCTTCATCGAGCATGCCCTCAGCGAAAACCTCGTAGCGAAATCGACCGAGGGCTTTGGCACGATACATGGCCGTGTGGGCATCGCGCATCAAGTCTTCGGCCTTGTGGTTGCACTGATCCTGGGTGATGGCAATCCCTAAGCTGGCGGTGATTGCGATCTGTTGTTTGTTGAGATGAAAGGGTTCTGCTAAGGCAGTTTGAATGTTGTTGAGGATCTGCTCAATGGTTTCCCAGGGGAGATGGTGAAACAGCAGGGCAAATTCGTCTCCCCCCACGCGTGCCAGTTGGACAGAGCGAGGCGTCACCTGCCGCAGACGTTCCGAAACGGTGATCAGAGCGCGATCGCCTGCCCGATGCCCCATACTCTGGTTGATTAGCTTGAACCGATCGACATCGAGAAAGGCTACAACTACAGGTTGGGCCTCAGGACTGCTACGGTTGGTCTGGAGCGATCGTTGCACCTGCTGCAAAAAGATCTCCCGTCCGGGTAACTCCGTTAGACTGTCGTGAGTGCTGCGGTAGAGGGACTTTTGTGCAATCACAAGGCCACCCGCCATCACTGCCCCAACCATTGGTTCCGCAAGGGGGATCCACAGCAGGCGGGACATGGCGAACCAGCCGATACCGCTCAACCCCAGTAACAGCAAGCCGCCGGCACAAAAGACGAACACAGGGCGTTTGAGAGACCACGCCAGACTGCCTGCGGTCAGCGCCCAAAGCCAAAGCCAGAGGGCTTCCCCCGCCTGTGGCCAGAATTGATAGAGGGCTGGCTGCCCTGCGGCTAGGTCGAGGAGTTGACTAACAATCTGAGCATGGATCACCACACCCGACATGGTAAATTCTGTGGTCTGGCTGGCGCTGAAGGGGGTGTAAAACTGGTCTTTGAGGCTGGGGGCAATGGTACCGATCAGGACGATGCGATCGCGCACCCAAGTTGGGTCGATGCGATCGCTCAAGACCTGACTGAAGGAGACCCAGCGGGAGGGGATCTGGCGAGACCGATAGCGCAAGAGGGTTTGATAGCCGCTAGCATCAATCATCTGGTAGCCCCCTGACCCTGGCTTGAGCACCGGGACTTGGAGTGACCCGATGTTCAGGGTGCGATCGCCAGCCTGAAGTTGAGAGTCTTGAAGGCTTAAAGATCGCAGCAAAACTCGTAGAGCAAAGGAGTAGAAGGGATGATCGCGGTTTCGGACGTAGAGGAGGCTACGACGGAGAATACCATCGGGGTCGATTACCAAATCATTAAACCCAATCCGATCTCTGGGAACGGCAGCGGGGGGAGGCACCTCGCCTTGGTTGGGGTCACTGCCCACGTTCATAATGGCGATCAGGTTTTGCGCCTTGAGTTGGGCAGTCAGTTCAGTTTCTCCGGGAGGCCGCAAGGCGCTGCGATAAAGATCCAACCCTACAACACGGGGCTGATAACGCTGTAGCTTGGCCAGCAATTGAGCTAGGGTGCGGTCAGAGAGAGGCCAACCATGATGTTGGATATCGGCCTCGGTCATGCCGACGATCAGAATCCGTGGGTCAGGTGCGATATCCTTTTGTAGGCGAGTCAAGTGATCAAACGCTGCGAGTTCAATCGGTTCTAGCAGCCCTACCAATTTCGTCGCAGACAACACGCCTGTTGTGAGAAGGCTAGCGACGAGGATTGATCGGGTGCCAATGGTCAAGCACCGACGGATGCGTCTTGCCAGTTGATTCACCCTACCCGTGTTGGAATTGCGGGGAGTCTGCATAACCCAGCGGATAAACAAGAAGTACCTAACAGATCTGTTGTGGCTGCTTCAGAGACTTGCTGGAGACCCAAGGGGGCTTCAACAAAGCCTGAGATGCCAATTTCTAGGGGCGGAATGCCTCAATCTCATACCGACTCCGTCGGTTATTGAGTCGGTTTGTTGTGGTGTAAAACGTGCGTGCAGCGCACGCTTTACACCACAACAAACTGCTACTTTACAGACGGATTCTGTATCAGACATGAACGGACAGAAGTCGTGACGATCTGGAGGGCACTAGTCCCAATGGAAAAATTCAAAATCGGGTTGGATAGCGATAAAGCATTCTTCCATTCAGGGGGGCGGGCAATCCGGATGAGAAGAAAAATCTCGACGAAGGTGGAAAGGATCGGTCAGTGGGCAACACTAGGGCACAGCAATTTAGGGAGCAACTTAGAGAGTCGCAGTTGCTGCTCACGTTGTTCCCCAAAAATGGTTGTGCCGAGTGCATCCCCCTGAGGTGAATTGGTAAGCCTGAGGGACACCTATCCATCGCGATTCAGAAGAAGAATGCCACCGTAACTTGATAAAGGCATTTTTTGTACATCAACCTAGAGGTGAGAACTGGAGATTAGTTTGCAGCCAGACAGGAACTGCCTGAAAAAACTGCCCGAAAAGAACCAGTCTACTCATTGAGATCTACTAGCTCGGCAAACAGCCTAGTACAGCAAAACAAAAATTTTGTAAGGGTTAAAGGGAGAAAACCTTTGCCAGCAAGTGCAGCCCCCCTATTGCAAAATTTGTGTTTGCGATACTAGCGATTAGTCATTAGACGTTCAGGAACATGGGTGATTTCCCAATCCGACAGCCTGTGCTGCACAGGAAATCAAGTCATTAGACGTTCAGGAACAGGGATGATGGCAGAATGATGGTTGTCAACAGCACAGCACCCTGTGGGCATTCATTCTGCCAAACTCAGTGAGTCAAGGTGTGAGGGCGATCGCCCCTCCCCCCTTAGCTAGTCACTGCTGGAAGCCTCCGTCTGACTTCAGCGTGTGAGAAAAAATTAGGTGACAAAGAAACGAACGCTCCTTTCTGGGTTTGGCAGAGAAATGGAAGTGCTGACCTGCCCAAACAATGGAAGATTTGTTTTCGATGCCAGATCCTCACAAGCATGGGGAGACTTTAGTTGAATAACGTTAGGTTGCAGACTTTCAATTGAATGTTGAATTCGGCAGAAATTCAAAAAATCTGCAATGCAGGATTTCAATACACCCCTCAGGTATGATGCGAGACAGAATAACCGTCAGAAGCAAAACCGTTGAGTCGGACAATCACCGAATCAGTCAACAGTCACTGCTTCGCCGGGGAGTGTTCCGTTCGCTCATCCTTATAGTTTCATGATCAGCCAACTTCTCAGAAACGTCCACTTAATTGACCCAATTTCAGCCATTGGGCGGAATGTTGATGTGTTAATTGTCGATGGTCAAATCCAAACGATTGATGTTCAAATTCAAGAGTTTCCCACCCAAGCTGAGGTGTTGGATGGTACGTCGATGATCTTGGGACCCGGTCTGGTGGACTTGTATAGCCACTCGGGAGAGCCGGGCTACGAGCACCGAGAGACGCTGCAAACCTTGCTAAATGCCGCAGTGGGTGGCGGTTACACGCGGCTCGCACTACTGCCAGACACGGCCCCCGCGAATGATAACCCAGCCAGCCTTGAGTGGTTTCGGGCTCAACTGCAATCGCAGGCGATCGCCCAAAAATCATCGATATTTCTCTGGGCGGCATTGACAGTGGGGGCTGAGGGACAGCAGATGACAGAGTTAGGAGAAATGGCTGAGGCGGGGTTTCTAGGATTTGCCGATGACAAACCGATCAACAGTAGGCTTCTGCTACGGCGAATGCTGGAATACGTCCAACCGTTGGGAAAGCCGATTGCCCTCTGGTGCTGTGATATGGAGTTGCGGGGAAATGGGGTCGTCCGAGAGGGGGTCGAGGCTGTTCGGCTGGGCCTGCCGGGCGTGGCGGCAGCGGCGGAAACGGCTCCCCTGTCTACACTGCTGGAACTGGTGGAAACGATTGGGACGCCAGTGCATGTGATGCGAATTTCGACGGCCCGTGGTGTGGAACTGATTGCCCAGGCCAAAGCACGGGGACTGCCAATTACAGCCAGCACAACCTGGATGCATCTGCTGCTGGATGTGCGGGCAGTGCAGGGATATGACCCAAACCTGCGCCTGGAGCCGCCGTTGGGAAACCCAGCAGACCGGGTAGCGCTGGCAAGGGCAGTGCAGGACGGGGTGATTGATGCGATCGCCGTTGACCACAGACCCTATACCTATGAAGAGAAGACGGTTGCCTTTGCAGAAGCACCACCGGGGGCGATCGGGCTAGAGTTAGTCCTGCCGTTGCTATGGCACCGGTTTGTGGCCTCAGGAGAGTGGACGGCTGAGGTGCTGTGGCGATCGCTCAGCACCAATCCGGCTCGCTGTTTGGGGCAGGAGCCCCCTAGAATTGAGGTTGGTCAAACGGCTGAACTCACATTGTTCGACCCGCATCAGGTCTGGACGGTGACGCCGCAGACCTTGCAGTCTCGTTCCTACAATACGCCGTGGTTGGGGAAGGAGGTGGTAGGGAAGGTGGTGAGAGTTTGGGTAAGGTAGGTGAGGTAGGTGGGGGGTTTATTTTGTTGGTTTGGCTGTTGGCAGAGGGGCGATTGCTCGGCGTTGGGTCTGGAGCCAGAGGACAGCGAACAGGGCAAGGCAAAGTATTGGGAGCGAGCACCAGTTGAGGGTGGCCCAGCCATAGCGGTTGAGCAGGCTGCCAGAGAGGAAGGTGGCAGCGGCAACGAAGCCTGCGATGAGAAAATCGTTGGCGGCCTGGGTCTTGGCTTTTTCTTCGGGGTGGTAAGCCTCGGTGAGCAGGGTGGTGGAGCCGACGTACATGAAGTTCCAGCCAACGCCGAGCAGGGCAAGGGCAACCAGGAAGTGGAGGAGGCTGGTGCCAGTGAGGTTAATAGTGGCGCAGAGAAGATTGAGGATAATGCCAGTGAGGATGATGGTGAGGACGCCAAAGCGGGTGATCAGAACGCCAGTGACGAAGGAGGGGGCAAACATGCCCAGGACGTGCCACTGGATGACGGTGGCGGTGTGATGGAAGGGATGGGGGATAGCATCCATGGCAAGGGGAGTGGCAGTCATCAGAAAAACCATCACTCCATAGCCAATCATGCCGCCCAGGACGGCAACCAAGAAGATGGGGTGTTGGGCAATGCGGGGGAGCGATCGCCCACTTTTCTGACGCTCCTCAGCCGGCAGGGGTGGGATATTTACCTGGGTCAACAGCAACAGGTTGAGGCACTGGAGGCCGATGATGGCAAGCAGCGAACCAGCAAACGTGGAGGGGCTGAACCAATCTTTGGACCAGCTTGCTAAGCTTGGGCCAAGGAGGGCAGCGACGACTCCACCAGCAACGACGAGGGAGATAGCCTGAGCGCGAAATGCTTCGCTGGCGGCATCGGCGGCGGCGAAGCGGTAGTAGCCAGAAAAGCCGTTGAAGACTCCCAGGAACGTGGTGCCGAGGATGAAGAGGGGAAAGCTTTGGGCAACGATGGCGATCGCCCCCAGCCCTGCCCCAACCATGCCGATGAGCGTACCAACGCTGAAACCGATCCGCCGCCCGGCTCGTCGCATCAGCAGTGAGGCTGGAATGGTGGCGGCCATCACTGCTAGTTGCAGAAAGGCAAGGGGGAGAGTCGCTAGGGATTGATCGGGGGCGAGATCCTTGCCAACCAACGCAGCAACGGTGAAGAGCACCGTGAGGCTGGTCATGGAGAGGGCCTGACAACAGAGGAGGAGGGCGACGTTTTTTGTTTCGGAGGTCATGGTGAATGGAGGCAGGCGATCGCGCAAAGGTCAAAATGTAGGCCATATTGTCCTGCAATTTGATTAGTATGCCTATCCTCCGGTTGGGTGTTTAGTGCAAGCAGGATTCATCAATCGCTAAAAATTTTGTGTTTTCCTACGGGAAGTCGGGGTTGGTCGTGGTATCTTCCATAGCACATCTAATCGACTTTGGGGAGTGTTTCAATGCAGACGTTTATCCGTAGTGTCGAGCGTGTTGGGGCTGGGGTATTTGGAGCGATCGCCCTCGCCCTGACCAGCAGTGTTGCCCCTGCGTTGAGCCAGCAACCGGGAGATATCACCGTGTTTGAGCGTCCGAGCTATGTGGGCACCTGTCGAGGCACCGAGGTACAGTTGACCGTGTTTGCTGATACCAGCCGCACCCGTACTGTGGGACAGGTGCCTGCCTTCAGCCGCGTCACATTGACGGGGGTTGTGGGGCTAGGACTGGTGCAACTGCAAGGGCCTGTGGTGGGCTGGGTTGATGCCAGTCAACTGAAAACGAACTGTAACCCACAGCCTCCGGCCAATGTCTGCTTCCAGGTGACGGCGGATGAGTTGTTGGTGCGTTCGGCTCCCTATGGGACGTATCTGTTTAGCGTGTTCCGGGGCGATCGCGTGTTTGCCAGTCGCCCACCGCAACGCACGACTACTGCGGATGGACGGGTCTGGATGCGGATTACCTCGCAGAGCCGGACGGGCTGGCTGGCTGAAACGGGGACTGGTGGGGTTGGCTCGAATTTGACCCCCTGCCCCTAGGCGCTCAGTCGAGCGAAACCATCCCAAACCCAAGAGAAAAAGCGCGCAACGCGCGCTTTTTCTGTGATTCATTGGGCAGAGGGAATCAGAGGGGCGATCGCGCTCTACTGCCTCCCACCTTTGCAGACGATTGATGGAAACCGTTCTAGGCGATACATTTTGTTGAGACGGAGATTCAATACAGTAGGCGTCAGGGCGGTTTTGGGACACGCTGTCGGTTTGATCTCCCTTGAAGTTGATACCAAGCTAAGCGAATACCAATTTTGAGAGGATGGGGGAGGCAGCCACTTGCATGCATCACACCGTCAGGCTTCTACAATCCAAAATCGCAAATCCGCAATCCAAAAGGGTATGAGGCGATCGGCATGAATCATCTGAAGGTGGTTGTCATTGGAGCGGGCATTGGCGGACTAACAGCGGGGATTGCGCTGATGCAGGCGGGGTATGCCGTGGAAATCTACGACCGGGTGAGTGAGTTACGTCCAGCCGGAGCGGGTATTTCGCTCTGGTCGAATGGGGTGAAGGTGCTGAACTATCTGGGGCTGGGCGATCGCATGGCAAAGATCGGCGGCATCATGGACCGGATGCAGTACCGCAGCAAAACGGGAACGCTTTACAACGATATTCCGCTGCAACCATTGATTGACCAAGTGGGGCAACGCCCCTATCCAGTGGCGCGGACAGACCTCCAGCAGTTGTTGCTGGAGGCGTTTCCAGGGCCGGTGCGGCTCAATGCTCGCTGCATTGGCGTGGAGGAGGATGGACAGAGCGTCACGGCCATTTTTGAAGATGGCCATCGGGCAACGGGGGATGTGCTAGTGGCGGCGGATGGGGTGCGATCGCTACTACGAGAATACGTTTTAGGCGAGAGGGTAGAGCCAGCCTATGGCGGCTATGTCAACTGGAACGGGTTGGTGCCGATCAGTGAGGATTTGGCGCCGGCCAACTGCTGGATGATCTATGTGGGAGACTACAAACGCGCTTCAATGATGCCAGTGGCGGGCGATCGCTTCTATTTCTTTTTTGACGTGCCGATGCCGAAGGAAGTAGCAGCGGTGGCTCCCGGCGATATTCGCGCTGAGTTGACGCAGCATTTTGCTGGCTGGGCAGATCCTGTGCAGCATCTGATCCAACGGCTGAACCCCGAAACAACGAATCGTCTGCTGATCCATGACGTGGGTCCCATTCCCAAAATGGTGCGGGGACGGGTAGCCCTGCTGGGCGATGCTGCCCATGCAACCTGTCCTGACCTAGGGCAGGGTGGCTGTCAAGCCATGGAAGACAGCCTAGTGCTAATGCGTTACTTGCGTTCAACCAATTTGGGCGTGGAGGATGCCCTGAAACGCTATGAGGCAGAGCGCAAAGAGCGGACTGCTGCAATCGTGACCAAGGCACGCAAACGGGCGGAGCAAATTCACGGCAAAGACCCCGGGGTGACGCAGGCTTGGTACGAGCAGTTGCAGCGTGAGCAGCCAGAGGAGGTGACGGGGGCGATCGCCAAGACGATTTTGGGAGGACCGTTGCGGTAGGTGGGCGAGAAATTTTGAGCGGATTCAACGTCCTTCTCCCAAATTTGGGAGCGATTTAGAGGGGAGCTTGCTTCCGGTAGGGCGGGCTGGCTGAGTCGTGACAAACCAAACTCGAAAAGCCAAACTCTAAAACTCCAAAGGGAGTTTGAGCGTTATTGTTAGCGTGGAGATTGCTGGTGATGGGACGGTTGACAACGCATGTTTTGGATACAGCGAGGGGATGTCCAGCGGCGGGGATGCAGATTGAATTGTGGATTGTGGGAGTAGGGGCGAGTGAACGCAAGTTAGTGAAGGCTGTACATACCAATGAGGATGGCCGGACGGATGAACCGTTGTTGTCGGGGATTGAATTACAAGTTGAGATTTATGAGCTGATATTTTATGTAGGAGATTACTTTTTGAAGACGATGGAAGATCTGCCAAATCCCCTATTTCTAGACCAGATTCCAATCCGATTTGGCATTGCAGATGCCTCGGCCCACTATCATGTCCCTTTGTTGGTCTCGCCTTGGTCTTACAGTACCTATCGTGGTAGCTAATCCAGTGATGAATGAGCAAACTTTGCATTTTCAAGTGAATGGCCAGGAACAGCAGATTTGCTGTGCTGTGGGCGCTAGCTTACTTTCTGCGTTGCACCAGCAGGGATGCATGGGCGTGCATCGGGTCTGTGATTCGGGAGACTGTGGCAGTTGTACGGTCTGGGTGAATGATGTGGCGGTGCATAGTTGCATTTTTCCGGCGTTTCGGGCTGAGGGGACGGCGGTGACGACGATTGAGGGGTTGGCGCAGGGAGCATCACTAACGCCGATGCAACGGGCTTTTTTAGAGAAGCAGGGATTTCAGTGTGGTTATTGCACGCCAGGGATGATCATGAGTGCAACGAAGCTGGTGGAGCGCCCAGAGGTGGTGCAGGCTGAAGACCCGGACGCAGCCATTCGGAACTGGATGGATGGTAATCTTTGTCGGTGTACGGGGTATCAGGCGATCGCCGAAAGCATTTTGGCGGGTGGTTTTGGGTTTCAGGCGGAAGTCTCTCCTGGTCTCGCTGAATCGGGTTGCCAAGTGGGGCGGAGCATTCCTAAGCAAGATGGGCCAGCAATTGTGACTGGCCAGCCTATCTATACGGCAGACTGGGTGCCAGCGGGGACGCTGCACTTGAAGGTGTTGCGATCGCCCCATGCCCATGCGCTAATCCGGCGGATTGATACAACAAAAGCGCAGACTCTGCCAGGAGTCCATGTTGTTTTGACACACGCAGACGTTCCCCGCATTCCCTACACCACAGCAGGGCATGGCGAACCCGTGCCCGACCCCCATGACCACTATTTGCTAGACAACAAGGTGCGGTTTGTGGGCGATCGCGTGGCTGCGGTGGTGGCAGACTCGGTAGCGATCGCCGAGCAAGCCTGTGGGTTGATTGAGGTGGACTATGAGGTGCTACCGCATGTTTTAGACCCCTTGGCAGCAATGGGCGATCGCGCTGTAGACCTGGGTTTTCCCCCAGATGCTGCCTCTACAAAACTATCCTCCGATTCATCTACGCGCCTTCCCCTGTTGCATGATGAACCCGATTCATTCCAGATCCACGATGCTCAGCACAATATTGCGGGAGAAGTGCGCTTAGAGAAAGGAAACCTGGAACGGGGATGGGCAGAGGCCGATTTCACGCTGGAACGGATCTATCAAGTCCCGGCGGTGCAGCATTTTCATCTAGAGCCGCACGTCAGCACGAGTTGGTTGGAGGCAGATGGGACGCTTGTGGTGCGCTCGGCGACGCAGGTGCCGTTTCACTGCCAACGGGTGTTGGCACAGTTGTTTGATCTCCCCAAGGAAAAGGTGCGGGTGTTTAAGACGCACTTGGGGGGCGGGTTTGGCAATAAGCAGGAAATTCTGACAGAAGACTTGTGTGCGCTGGCAACGCTGAAGACGGGGCGTCCGGTGCAGTGGCAGTTTACCCGCTGGGAAGAAATGACGGCGACCAACAGCCGCCACGCTGCCAAGATTCGCCTCAAGGTGGGGGTGAAAAGAGATGGAACGCTAACGGCAATGGAGATGGCTGTGGCGGCGAATACGGGCGCTTACGGCAACCATGGCACGCAGGTCGTGTTTCTCACAGGCAGTATGCCCCTGGGGTTGTATCGCTGCGAGAATCAGCGCTATTTGGGGCGGTCAGTCTACACTAACACGATGCCGGGAGGGGCATTTCGCGGCTATGGGGCAACGCAGGGATTTTTTGCCATGGAGTGCCTCATGGATGAGGTGGCGATCGCCCTCCAGCTTGACCCCTTGGAGTTGCGACGGCGGCAGTTGATCCAACCCTCAGCAGGGCTTTTGCTGGGGGCAGACCACCACTTCCACCTGATTGGCAGCTATGGCTTGCAGGAAGCTCTGGATCAAGTCCAGCAGCGATTGCAGCACACACCGGCAATGCCCCCGTCCAGGACAGGGCAGGACAGTGTAGGACAGACGCGGCGGGGGATAGGTTTTGCCGTTGCGATGCAGGGTAGTGGGTTGGCCAAGATCCACGAAGCGCGAGTCAGACTAGCGTTGCAGCCCAATGGACGTTACTTGATGCGGACTGGATCAGTAGATCTGGGGACAGGGAGTGATACGACGCTGAGACAGATTGCCGCAGAGGTTTTACACACCACAATTGATCAAATTGATATCATCACTGCGGACACAAAGGAGACGCCATTTGATGCAGGAGCCTATGCCTCTGCAACAACGTATATTACGGGACAGGCCGTATTGTTGGCGGCGCAGGATTTGCGATCGCACTTATTAAACAGGGCTGTAGAGATGGTAAACATTCCCGTTGAGCAGATGGACTTACAGGGCGATTGCATTGTTTCTAAGAATGAAGTTTCTGAGCATGAGAACGATCCATCCTTGCTGATTACATTAGAGACGCTTGCACACCAGCAAAATGGCGTGATTGAGGTTGAACGCCACTATGCGGCCGATGCTTCAACGCTGACGTTTGCAGTACAAGGGGTAGAGGTTGAAGTGGATCTGGAAACTGGAAAAGTCTCAGTGTTGAAAGCGGTGCAAGCTGTAGATATTGGTAAGGCGATTAATCCGCGCATCTGTGAAGGGCAGATCATCGGGGGCATGGCTATGGGGCTGGGCTATGCGCTAACTGAGGAACTGCGGTTAAACGAGCAGGGGCAGACATTAAACCCGACGCCGCGCACGTATCGATTGCCACTCGCTAAAGATATGCCCAAGGTGGAGGTCGTTTTAGTCGAGCGGGGGGATCCCTACGGGCCGTTGGGAGCAAAGGGGGTGGGGGAGGTTTCAGTAAATGGGATGGCTCCAGCGATCGCCAATGCTGTGGCTCATGCGACAGGGGTGCGGCTTTATCAGTTGCCGATGACTCCAGAACGGGTTTGGGCCGCATTGCGATCGCGTCATTCTAGTGATTCAAGCGCATGTAATCGCGGACTTGAAAATGCGGATCTTGAAAATGATGCGTGACGTGATTATTCACAGCCGCTGTGCCCCAATGGTGCAAGCGCATGTCAGGCTGGATCAAAACAAGATGTGTGATGCGATCGCGTCACGCCTGCTTCATCGATCTAACGTGAATTCCGGATAAGCTGAAACTCTTGCTGTTCCGTGCGTGTTGTAGACGGAACAGCAAGAGTTTTGGGACACTGCGCCCGGTGCGGTGCCCTAAACCCCGCTTAACCAGAACTGACGTGATTGATTTGCTTGATATGCCCTATTCCTTGAGTGACTTGAATCAGATGAACGAGGCTGAATTCGTAGCAGCGCTGGGGTCAATTTTTGAGGAGACTCCGGCGATCGCCCGACAAGTCTGGCAGCAGCGGCCTTTTCCAGATGTCAAGACGTTGCATGAGCGGATGGTGGCGATCGTGCAGGGGGCCGATCGGCAGGTGCAGCAGGCTTTAATCTTGGCCCACCCTGACTTGGGGAGTCGGGTCAAGATGGCGGAGGACTCGGTGAAGGAGCAGGCAGGAGCGGGGCTAGATCGGTTATCGGCGGAGGAGTACAATCGATTTTTGGCACTAAACCGGGCGTATCGGGAGAAATTTGGATTTCCGTTTATTATTGCCGTGAGGAATCACACCAAGGACTCGATTTTGCAAGCATTTGAACAGCGGTTGCATCATTCACCAGAGGCAGAGTTTCAGCAGGCACTCGAGGAAATTTATCAAATTGCTTGGTTTCGTTTACAAGAGAGGGCGATCGCATGACTCGACAAGCATTTCGTGGATCATTTCTCGATTTTGTCGGTGATCCCTTCTTCGAAGAAGACGTGAACAGTGTTCGTTATTTCCCGGATGGCTTGATGATTGTAGAAGCAGGCATCATTCAAGCCTTGGGAAGTTATGAAGTATTACATCCTCAATATCCTGACATTCCGGTTACTGAATACATTGGTAAATTAATCCTGCCTGGATTTGTTGATACTCATATTCACTTCCCTCAGACGGAGATGATTGCGGCCTATGGCGAACAATTACTCGCTTGGTTGCACAAATATACCTTTCCAACAGAAGCAAAATTTAAAGACAAAGATTATGCCCAGCGGGTTGCCTCTTTTTTCCTGGAAGAACTGTTGAAGAATGGGACGACAACCGCACTGGTCTTTACGGCGGTCTATCCCGAAGCGGCGGAGGCATTTTTTGAAGAAGCAGAACGGCGGAACTTACGAATGATTGCCGGAAAAGTGATGATGGACCGTCATGCGCCGGATCATTTGATCGATACGGCTGAGTCCTCCTATGCAGACAGTAAGCGCCTGATTCAAAAATGGCACCAACGGGGACGCTTGCGCTATGCGGTGACCCCTCGTTTTGCCGTGACTTCTACACCAGAACAGTTGAAGCTGGCCGCAAAGCTGTTACAGGAGTTTCCCGATGTGCATTTACATACGCACTTGGCCGAGAATGTCGATGAAGTGAGACTGGTTGCCGAGATGTTTCCAGAGAGCAAGCATTATCTGGATGTGTATGACCAAGCAGGACTAGTGGGCGATCGCTCAGTGTTTGCCCATGGGGTGCAGTTGAGCGATGAAGAATTCGCCCGACTGTCGCAGGCGGGGGCGGCGATCGCCTTTTGCCCAACCTCAAACTTATTCTTGGGCAGTGGACTGTTTCGGATTGAGCAGGCAAAATCGGTCGAGCGGCCAGTCAAGCTGGGGTTGGGTACCGATGTGGGCGCAGGCACCAGTTTTTCGATGTTGCAAACCTGCAATGAGGCGTACAAGATTGGCAAGTTGCGGCGGCAGAAATTGTCTGCATTTCAAGCATTATTTCTAGCGACCTTGGGAGGTGCCCAGGCCCTCCGGCTAGATCATTACATTGGCAATTTTGAGGCTGGAAAAGAGGCGGATTTTGTGGTGCTCGACCCCCGTTGCACGCCGTTGTTGGCCTTCCGCAATGCAAAACCCGCAGATACGTTAGCGGCGATCGCAGAACAAGCCTTCACCCTGATGATGCTGGGCGATGATCGGGCGGTGCATGCGACGTATATTATGGGCAATCGGTATGCTCCTGATGCCAAGTGTTGATCGCTGCTTGCTGCATCGTGACTGATTGCTTCATCGTGATCAATATCGTGATCAATGCTGCCTGCCATCATGTCATCACTGATTGCATCTCATCACCTATCCGTCTCTCTCCCCTGCTACGCCTATGGATTTGCATACGGTTGAAACGCTGCTGCGGCCCACTCGACTGGATGAGTTACCTCCCTGGCAACCGGGTATGGCTTGGTTGGCCGGGGGGACGTGGCTATTTACGGAACCCCAACCGCAGGTGAAAACGTTGGTGGATTTGCAGCGATTAGGTTGGGATGAATTGGCGGTGACTGAGGCAGGGCTGGTCATTGGGGCAACCTGTGTGATGAGTCGGTTAGTGGAGGCTGAGTTTCCTGAGCAGTGGGGAGCGATCGCTGCTCTGCGTAGGGGTGTGCACGCGTTGGCCTCCTTCAAGGTCCAAAACGTTGCCACAGTGGTTGGCAATCTTTGTTTGGCCTTGCCTGCGGGGACGTTTGCACCCGTAATGATGGCGCTGGGGGCGCGGTATGAGGTGCTGTCTCCTGGCGGAGCAGCCTGGATTGAGGCAGTGGACTTTCAGACAGGAGCGAGACGCACCATCCTGCAACCGGGTGATGTCGTTAGGCGGGTTTTAATTCCGAGGGAGTTTTTGACGTGGCAGACGACTTATCAGCGGATTTGTGTGGCCTCAGCAGGATTGGCACTTGCCATTGTGGTGACGGCTTACAATCCCATGACTCAGCAGGTGAGGGTGGGAATTGGCGCGGTGAGTCCGGCACCAAAATTGTTGACGTTTGCTGGAATGCCCACAGCGGAAGAGGTGGCGATCGCCCTCAACACAGCAATTCCACTAGAAGACTGCATTGAAGATGACCAGGCAAGTGCAACGTATCGGCGAGAAATGGCGCGAGTGTTGTTAGGGCGATCGCTCGCGCCGTTTTATGGCCCTACGCGCTCATGATGTCAACCGTTTTTTGTGGAACCTCTCGCGTAGCGGGGCTCCCCACGAAAAACTGTTGACATCTCTGCCCTGGTGGTTGCTTGAGTTTACGTCAGTTTGAGGCTGGGGGCTTACTGCGAAAGTGCATTGCCTAGATCGTGCAACTGACAGACCCGCCAGAGTTGATAGAGCAATGCTTCCGTTGCAGGAGACAGGGTCACGACAAAAACCCCCTCTTCGCGCTCAGGGTGAGATGAGAGCCAAGTGCCGCGCAACGTTACCTCCAGGAACTCGGCATCGCATTGTGAAAAGGCGATCGCGCCCAATGCCTCAGCCGCCGCGGCAGTCTTCAATGTCTCTAGGCTCGGCAGGTCGAGTGGCAGTAGCACCGACGCAGTAGCGGCTTCCACCATCAGAGGGTGGGTTGCTCGGACGGATAGGACAACGCGACTCGTGATCCATTCCTCCACTGTGACTGATAACGGTTCCAACTGTAACCCGGTCTCGGTATAGGTCAATTTCAGCATGGGGGCTTCCTTCTTCGCATCTCAAGGATTCACGCCAGGTCTGGTTAGCGAAATAAAGAGTGATGCATGGTCTTATGTCAGCGACTGTCACCGACTGTGCTTTGCAGATGCCTTCGGGGCAACTGAAGACAACCGTTGGCTGCAATTCATCCCTGGTCAATTCCACAAACTGGCTCAGTCATTAACCCTAAGAGAACCGGTCGTCCTAAGAGAACAAGTTGTCAGCCATCGCTGTGCGATCGCTGCTAAATACTCTGGGCTAATTCAATCACTGTTTCAAAGGGGACGAAAGGTTGAGAGTGGCGTGGGGATGCAGATGTGACAGAATTGCCCCCATGCCAGATAGCCCAAGTTCCGCGCAAGATAACGCTTGACCAGAGCGTCAGATACAGCCGACGCTGAACTCAAACCATCCACCCCTGAGTCCAGCCAGGAAAATCATTCCTAGCGCGGTGGGGGTGGTCGGCAGGCAAGACTAAATGACTGATCGTAGGGTTAACCTGGAAAAATGGCATCCAGCGATCGCAGGATCGCTCGAATTCGAGTCATGCGCCGCTGTTGGTAATGGCCTAGTACTGGGTCGCGCCCTAAATCATTGCCATGATGTTTGCTGCTAATCGTTTGCTCACGTGCTGACCACGCGCCGGAACCCAACAAATCAACGGGAGCAAAATCAATAGGAGCCTCTACAAAGCGCAACCACCGCTGCATCGATGTGCCAAAGACAATCACTCCCGCCAGTTGCACGAAGGAACCTAGGCGATCGCACAGAGAAACGACTGAAACGAGGAGAGATTGGTGTGACATCGAGAGACCTCGCAGAAAACCAGTGATTGAGAAGATTTTCATCCGGCTGTTAACATACTACACTTGTATTACGAACATGTCTAGATAGTTATGGCATCTCTCGCTCAGGAGGACGTTAGGCAAATGCTCAATCGCACCGCGACCACCGATATGGAAGTCACCAGCATTCGATTAGAGCGTGAACTAAAAGAACGGTTGAAGGAATTAGCCGGAAACCAGGGCTATCAGGCCCTTATCCGCGAGGTGCTATGGAACTATGTGCATCAGAAGACGGACAGTCCTGCCTTGCGTTGCTCCCGCGACCAGATCCGCGCCACTTTTGGGGCGATCGCTCAACAGGAAGAAAGGTGTCGCTTGACGGGAGACGTGATCCGCGCCAAGGAAACCATGCTGCTGGGGTTGACCACAACTGGAGAACTCGTCCCCCTGCGCCTGGGCAGTCTGAACGGCTAGTTGCGTCAGTTCCTCGTTTCCCCTCAACTCGTCCCCCTGCGCCTGGGCAGTCTGGCTGCTTAGTGACAAGATTTTTGACAGGCCTCAGAAGGCAAGACCCTTCGTCTCTACCAACGTGAATTCTGGAGAAACAAAGTCGGCATCATGAATTCCCATGAATTCAATCACTGCTGTTGCAGTGACGTTGCATGATGCACACCACCCTGCAAACCGTGGTTTTTCAAATCAAGAGCGACACCTCGGTGATGAAAAAACCGCTTGTCGAACTGACGTTACAATAGATCCTAATCATCAGATCTTAATCATAGATCTCAATCATTGGACGCTGTTGTGAGGCAATTCTGGTGACCCAATCGCCTTCTGCTCCGGTCTCAACCGAGTCAATTCAGCTTATGCCAAGCTACACCATCCCCCTGGCATTGGCGTTAAGTGCCATTCCTCTGCTGCTAGTGCAACCCTGGGTGAGTGTGGTTGTGGGGCTGTTTGGTCTGTTTCTGCTGTTTCAGGCGGTGACGCTGCGATTGTATTTCACCGAATCAGCTCTCGACATTTACCGGGGAGAAACCCTGATCCGTCGGTTTCCCTACAGTGAATGGCAGCACTGGGAAATTTTCTGGTCTCCTATCCCTATTCTGTTCTACTTCAAAGAAGTTAAGAGCATTCACTTCCTGCCCATCCTGTTTGACCCGAAGACGCTGCGGGCTGCCCTTGAGACGAAAATCCCCCGTGTTCGCGCCTGATATTGCGCTTGATATATTGTTGCCCCGTTTGAGCAGTTTGTTTTCCCATGAATCCTGACGAACATCAAAATTCTGATCCAATGGAACCTTCTCCTTGGGATGAGGTGCCTCCCAAAGCAACGCCCTTTGTAGTGGACAACAATACCGAAGTATTGTATAGCGACTCGGATACAGCCGCTCCCTCAGAGGCGATCGCGTCTGATTTTTGGTCGTCCTCGGTCGAACCTTTGTCTACCCCCCTCGAACCCGCTGCTTCCGACAGCACAGGCATCCCCATCACGCTGTCCTTGGGCGGCCCGACTGCGACCACCTCCAGCAGTCCCACAGTCAGCCCATCCGAACCTTCAACACCCGCACCCACGGATGAGCTTTCCTCCCTGCGTCAGCAAAAACAGCAGCTTGAGCGAGAGATTGCCGACCTGCAGGTCACTGCAAATCGGTTGATGCGCGACCAGCTTTCGGAGTTACAGGCGAAGATGACCCAGTTGATTGAAAGCAACATCAACGAACTGGAGCAACGCCGACAGACGCTGCAACTCTCCGTTGAACAACTAGAGCGACGGCAGGAGCGCATTAAGGCCGAAATGCGGAAGACTTTCGCCGGGACTTCGCAAGACTTGGCCATCCGAGTCCAGGGGTTTAAGGACTACTTGGTGGGTAGTCTGCAAGACCTGGTGACTGCTGCTGAAGAGATCAAGCTCTCGGTGCCCACGGCTCCCCCACCGGAAGCCCGCCGCCCCGGTCCTGGTCGCGAACCGGAAAGGCCAGCCACAGCAGGTGTACCCAAGTTTGCCGAAGATGCGTTTGAGGTGCAGTCGAAACAGATCCGCCGCCTGCTTGACCAGTATCGTACTCAGCCCGACTACTACGGCCCCCCCTGGCAACTGCGCCGCACCTTTGAACCTATTCACGCTGAGCGGGTCTCGAACTGGTTCTTTACCCAGGGCGGACGGGGTGCAATCCGCACGATGGGGTCGCGCCTGCAAAATATTTTGGTGGCCTCGGCGATCGCCTCAGTGCTGTACGAAATGAACGGCGATCGTCTGCGTCTACTGATTCTGGCAGACTCTCCCGAACGGCTGGGCGAGTGGCGGCGGGGCTTGCAGGACTGCCTGGGGATCTCTCGCAGTGACTTTGGTACGGATCAGGGGGTGATGCTGTTCGACGCACCAGAACCTCTGGCTCAACGAGCCGATCGCCTGATGAAACAAAAGCAACTCCCCCTGATCATTGTGGACGAGTCGGAGGAAGTGATTAGCCTGTCGCTCCTACAGTTTCCCCTCTGGCTAGCCTTTGCTCCCGATCCCAACAACCCAGTTCTGTATTGACGTGAACTAACGCGTCTGTATTGACGTGAACTAACGCAAACTTGGAATAGGTGGAAAATCAAAGATTTTGGGGCACTGGACACGGCGCGGTGCCCCAAAACTTGTGCCCCAAAACTTTCTTAACCAACGTGAATTCGGGATAAGCTGAAATCCTTGCTGTTCCGTGCGCGATGCGCACGGAACAGCAAGGGTTTTGGGTCACCGCGCCCGGCGCGGTGACCCAAAACCCGCTTAACCAGAACTGACGTTAACCAGAACTAGATACCGACTCCGTCGGTTATTGAGTCGGTTTGTTGTAGTGTAAAACGTGCGCGCAGCGCACGTTTTACACTACAACACAGACGGAGTCGGTATGACGTGAATTTAGGGTGTAGCGTGCTTCCTATCGAGTGGGCAAGGCTAAGTAGCGACCATGGTCGCTACTTAGCCTAAGTTTCCTCTTCACTGTTACGGTCTTGGAAGCCGCGCACAATTCGCGAGAGTTCACTCTTCTCATCCACCGCAACCCGAGTGGGCGAACCGCTGATAATGCGCTCGAAGTTGCGGAAGGAGTCTTTGATCTCTGGCCCCTGCTCGCTGATGTTGTATTCACGAATCCCTTTGTCGTGCCAGGAACCCCGCATCTTAAAGACGTTGATGGCCCGTGACATCTCACCCCGGATCTCGACGTACTGCAACATCAGAATGGTGTCGGTGATCGTCGAGATGTGGGAGTCCGTAATGGAATGCGACCCCATGAACTGATCCGTGGTGTTCGTGAAGAAGCCTGTGATCTCCTCTTGCTTGGCATAGCCTGTCACTCCGATAACAAACTGACGGAAGGCGTTGTTGCTCACTCCTCGCGCCAGCGCCGAAAGAGAGTCGATGGCAATGCGAGAGGGTTTGAACTCGGCAATTTCAGACTTAATGATTTGCAGGTGGTCTTCCAGGCCAGCAGATTCTGGGTAGGCGCAGATGATTTTCAGCAGTCCCTTCTGTTCCAGGTCTTCAAAGTCAATCCCCCAGGAATAGGCGTTGCGCGACAACTGTGCCCGTGACTCTTCATAGGCGAACAAAATTGCCCGCTCCCCATTCACACAGGCATTTTGCAGAAACATACTGACCAGCAGGGTTTTGCCGGTGCCAGTGGCTCCCGTAGCCAAGATGATCGAATCTTTGAAGAAACCGCCGCCACACATCTCGTCTAATGTTTTCACCCCAGAGGAGACACGAGCATTGGAAGAGCGCTGAGTGAGGCGCATGGCCCCCAGTGGAAAGATGTTAATTCCTTGGTTGGTGATAGTGAAGGGGTATTCTCCCTTCATGTGGGTGGTGCCGCGTAGTTTGAGGATCTCCATTGTGCGGCGGCGACGTTCGCCCTCCAGCACGTTACGGACGATGACCACGTTGTCGGAGACAAATTCTTCCACCCCAAAGCGGGCAACTGGGCCGTATTCCTCAATGCGCTCGGTGGTCATGATGGTGGTTGCTCCCACCTGCTTGAGCCGGGCCACGAGGCGAAAGATCTCCCGCCGCACCACGGAGACCGCATCATACTGTTGAAAGATGGCCGTCACTGAGTCGATCGAAACCCGCTTGGCGCGATACTTGCGGATGGCATACTGGATTCGTTCAATCAGGGCAGACAGGTCGAAGTTACCGACGATTTCCTGCCCATCGGGGTCGGGGGAAGCATCGAGAATGAAGAGCTTGCCTTCGTCAATCAAGGCTTGCAGGTCCCAGCCAAAGCTCTGGGCGTTTTTGATAATGTCGGCAGGGGCTTCTTCAAAGGTGACAAACACCCCTGCTTCGTCAAAATGAGTAATGCCGTTATAGAGAAACTGAACTGCAAAGAGGGTTTTGCCAGTGCCAGAGGTGCCGCTGACCAAGGTGGTCCTACCGACAGGCAGACCTCCGTTGCTGATGTCATCAAATCCCTCGATCATCGTGCGGATTTTCTGCACACCCTTTGGGGTTGATCCATGCTGCGGTTCAGGTTGTTCGGGTGAAGTCATTGCCGGTGTCACAGTACTTTTATAATCGTCCAGGTGAAAGGGTTGAGCGCAATTTATAAGGAGTGTATTGATTAAGAACCAGCGGTTCAGGAAAATCGTAGGGGATGAGCAGAACTCTGGAAATTATTCGTCGTTAGCTTCATCTTCCCGCAGTTCATCATACAAAAGGTCTAGGCCAATTAAGACTTTCTCGCGATCAGACAGGTCGCCAATAATTTTTCGCACGGGCGGGGGGAGAATTTTGGCCAGGGTGGGGGTTGCCAGAATTTTATCCTCTTCAGCGAGTTGAGGGTTTTTTAAGACATCGATCACCTTTAGGGCGTAAACTCCCTGAAATTCTTTTTCGAGGATCTGATTGAGGGTCTTGAGTGCCCGCACAGAGTTGGGGGTGTTGCCCGCAACATAAAGCTTGAGAATATAGGTCTTTTTTAGGGGACTCATGATAGCCTGATTTTGTTGATGACTCGGATTTATGATTCGCGGGGGATGGAGCGACGGTACATCTCACACAGGTGGGCGATCGCATCGATTAATGTCAGTCGGTAGTCTAGCAGGATTTCGTCGTTTCGCCCCTCCAGTTTGAGTTGTTTCGAGAACTCGTCGATCAGTTCCATGTGAATTTCAACGATCTGGGCAACGGAGACATCGGCAAAAAAAGCAAGGTTCACAAAGTTGTCGAGCTTTTCGTTCAGGGTGGGGTCGTTGGTGAAGTAGTTGAGGATGATGTCGCGGTAGTCTTCCTTAAGCTGCTGCAAAAATTCCTGTCGAGAGGACTGGGACATGTGCCGAAGAAAATTAGCCGGGTTCCTTTTGTAATAAACACCCAGATATCCAAGGCGTTCCTTCAGCTTTTCGGCCAGACGACGTTGCTGCAACATCAAAGAGCTGTGGTTAGACAGCCGCGACATCAAGTCGTCGGGGGCAGTGGAGTTCGCTGCAGGGGCTGCAGAAGAAAGCCGCAAAAATTTACTAATGGCTTCGTCTACAATTTGGGGGAGTTGTTGTAGGTCTTCCGAGGATACCTGGAGTGTGGCGGTATGGTAGACGGGGGGAGCAGTCGAGTTGAGCAAATCACCGGGATGAACCGCTAAGGAGATAGACTGGGGGTGAGGGGCTGTACTCAGAATCACGAGTGGAAGAAAAATAGAGCGATCGCGCAGAGCTCGCAGCAGGTTGGGCAGGCTGGCATCTTCCTCAATTAGTAAGCAATCAACCTGGCGCTTCTCGCGGGCAATAAATTCGATGAACTCCAGTGGTTCGGTGAAACAGGTGAGTTGATAGGTAGGGGTTGAACCAGAGGAACTCTGACTCTGGAGATTTTGAGTCAGTTGCTGAACCAAGCTATCGGAGAATAGTAACGCGCAGATGGAAAGCAAGTGAGTCTCACCTGAGAAGATAAGTTTGGGCGTGGCTATTGGGAAGAATAACGAAACTAGGTTTCAGAGGATACAAAATGATTGGCTCTTGACGAATGCTTCTCTGCGATCGCCTTTCAGGGCTAGATATTGATCCATGTTAGCGATTCACTTAATCAGGTAATTCACTGTATCAGATGGAAATGTATCAGGTGGAAATTGGGGATAGGAATTAATGAACGACGCAGAGGTACAAAATCCAAAATCAAAGAAGGTGGCTTCGTGCCCCCGTTCCAGGAAGAAGACATCTTCTGGAGCGGCCTGATTCCTTAGATGAGCCTGAACCTAATGCAAAACGTTATGAATCATAAAAATTATTAACACCCATTTTACGTCGAAACGGGCAAGTTCGCCCTGCTCTGAGGTCATAATAAGTTTATGTGTCCAACTGTAGTCATGGATCCAACAGTAGCTCTTGCGAGTGTCCTGAGAAACTTGCGGGCACATGAGAGCTGCCCAATGCGTTACTAATAACGCCTCGCCTATCTTGCGGTGGGTACATGGTCTACATCATGGGTACATGATTTACATACTGGTTCTCACGTCTGTCCTAGCTGAGAGAATTTTCTAGATAGGCAACGCCTAGATCTTACCCCCAGCAAAGGTCGGACTAGCAGGTACTGACGACGGCTAACTCACTCTCCTAGTTGAATTGACGATTGGGTTCTCCTGGCTTCGAGGTCTGTGCTGTCGCTGCTCCTAAGGTTTTTATGGATTCATGAAGATTTCCGTGATTGACCTGGTGGAACCCGTTCCTGTTCTGGCTGCAACGGCCACGCTAGAAACGGTGCTTAACCAGCTTGCGAAGTGTCGAAGCGAGTGGGCGATCGCGCTTGATCCCCAGGGACAGCCCACCTATGCGATTGCCCTGCCTCCCCTGTTGGCTCAAGTGCTGGAAACGCTAGCCTGTCCTCAAATTGCCACGGAACCGGCTGTTACCCCGCTGCTCGCCCAGCCTGTTCTGCAGGCTGGAGAGGATGGAGCCGTTTGGCTAGAGCGGCTGGCCACGCTCTCTCTGGCAGATGCTATTGAACCTGAGGCCTTACTGCGGCAGACGACAACTCAGCGCTGGGCAGTTGTGGATGCGGCTGGTACTTGTTTAGGGTTGCTGCATCGGGCAGTGCTGGAATGGTGCTGTTTCAAGGCGTCAGATCAATGTCCCGCAAGTAACCTACTGGTTCAGGCGATCCCTCCCTATCCTCCCCCCTGTCCTGATCAAGTTTCTGCTGCTCAAGGGCTGATGTCTCTTCCCCTGGCCAATCCTAGTGTGCTGGCTGCACTCCTCGACCATCTACCCATTCCTGTGATGGTGCAGACTCCTACAGGACAGGTAGTGCTCCAGAACAGCGTTTGGCGAGTGCAAATTGGCGACCTATCAACTGATTCCCCTGGTCTATCCCCCACCCTGCGCGAGTCTGCTGCACTGATTGATAGCGAGCTAGAACGACCTGTCGCTGAGCGGTTGTCCTGGTCTCTAGTCGGTGCGCGATCGCCCTTCACCCTGCTGTCTACTCCTGCAGAGCGGGGAGTTTTGACGCTTGACTCTCCTCCCATTGCACCCGCCTGTCAGTCAGGTGCCGATCACAACACCTGTATCTGCACTTGTGAGAGTCAGACGGGGCCAGCGAGGGTCTGGGAGTTTGTCAAAGTTCCGCTCCAGACAGGTGACATACTCTATCCCCTCTGGCTGGTGGTGGCCAAGGATATTACCGAGCAACACCAACTGAAGCAGGATCTAGCCATGCGCAATGCTGAGCTAGTCCAGCTCAATCGCTTTAAGGACGAGTTTCTGGCCTGCATCAGCCATGAACTTAAAACCCCCCTGACTGCGGTATTGGGACTCTCTAGCTTGCTCAAAGACCAGATGTTGGGGCCGCTTAATGAGCGCCAAACTCGTTATGCCCGCCTGATCTATCAGAGTGGGCGGCAGCTCATGATGATTGTCAATGACATCCTTGACCTGACGCGCATTGAGGCCAATCAGTTGGAACTCATGCCTGTTCCCGTGTCTATTGAACAGGCCTGTCTGCAAGCCTACGAACAGGCCCGTCAGATCCAACCGATTGAGACCCAGGATTCCCCCCTCTCTGATGTCGCTGCCTCGTCTGAAGTGGCCCAAGCTTCCTTTAGCCTGACCATTCAACCAGGACTGGAAACCTTCATTGCAGACGAACTGCGGTTGCGGCAAATGCTGGCGAATTTGCTCTCGAATGCGTTGAAGTTCACCCCAGCAGAGGGCAAGATTGGCCTGGATGTGGAACTTTGGGATAGCTGGTTGGCCTTTACTGTGTGGGATACCGGGATTGGCATTGCGCCTGAAAAGCAACACCTCATCTTCCAGAAGTTTCAGCAGTTGGAAAATCCCTTGACTCGCCGGTTTGAGGGCACCGGTCTAGGACTAGCCTTGACCCAACGGTTGGCCCAGCTACAGGGGGGGGATGTGTCCTTTGTCTCTGTTGAAGGCAAAGGTAGCCGCTTTACGCTACTGCTGCCAGCGGTACCGGCGGCAAGCCAGCAGGACAGCCGTGCCTGCAAGCGCGATAGCACCACCTCTGTGTCAACCGATCGGCGGTTAGCCTTGGTGGTAGAGAGTCACCTCCAGCAGGTGGAGGAGGTAGTGACTCAACTAGAAGCTCTGGGCTGTCGGGTTGCGATCGCTCGTTCCGGCACTGAGGCGCTCGAAAAAATTCGCCGCCTCCGCCCCGCAGTTGTGCTCTTGAGTCCATACCTGCCGCTCTTGTCGGGCTGGGACGTGCTGACTTTGGTGAAGGCAAATCGCGAGACTCAAGCTATTCCGGTTGTGATGGTAGGCACCAGTGCAGAACAGGCCCGGGCGATGGCGAGTGGGGCGGATGACTTTGTGTTGTTGCCGTTGCCCCCCCTTGGCTTGAAAGACGTCCTAGCACCCTTCCTGAAGCCGCTTGCCCCCTCCCCGCCCGACCCACTACCGCACCCTGCAATTCTGACAATTTTGCATCTGCGCCTAGAGGAGGCTGCCCCAGAGGATGTCAGTCAGAGGTGCAACGATCGACTCCCGATTGACCTGCCCCACTTGCTCCAGCCGTATCCCTGTCGGGTGCTCCAGGTCGATGACTTGGAGCAGGCTGAACTCCTGGTGCGCGTCTGGAAACCGCAAGTTGTTTTGCTAGATGGCATCCTGGCTGACCCAGTGGCCACTCTCCAGCCTCTCAAAGAGTATCCCCTGCTCGCTTCCCTGCCCTTTGTGACGCTGACCCCGGAAAATACGCAGGCTGCCAACCAGGTCAAGGGCCTCAGTGTTTATCCCTGTCTGGCGCCGCTTCTGCCATCAGACGGCTCTGACCAACCTGATATTTCTGCCCTGCTGGAGGTGATCCAGGTGGCGGCAGGGCTGGCTTAACCGACGCCCAATTGCACTGGGAGCTGCACGCGCACTAGCTCGTAGGCTCCTGCCTTGCCTAAGGTCTGCAATGCGGCTTCAGGGATGCCCAACTGCCGCAGTCGGTCAGGGTAGCTGAGCAACAGCAAAGACTCTGGGGGAGGGCTACTGCTGTTGGTTGTTTGTAGCCACGCGATCGCATCATCTACCGTCCGCACGAAGGTCATGGGCAGGTGGCTGTAGAACACCAGGCTAGGCTTGCTGAAGCCCACCATCACGAAGCGATCGCCCGGTTGGTGGGCAGCGGCGGCCAGCGCGGCCAGTTGCCGCAGTGGGAGTTGCCGCTGGGCATCTACCATCTGGATCAACGGCATTGCTGTTAACAGAAAAAACAGTACAAACCCCACCAGTTGCACACCCCAGAGCCAGTGGAGCCGACGCCGCAAGAGCAGGAGGGTGCCTACCAGGGCTGCGCCCAACCAGATGGCCGATCCCCACAGAAGTAAGCCGGAATCCTGCAAGGCTGGGCGGAACCCAGGCATGGCTGGATCGCGCCCCAGAAATTGGGGCAGGAACGGGAGGGCAAGGGCGATCGCCGCTAGAAACACCACGCTGACGATGCTGCTGACCCACACCCCGCGACTGAACTGGCGACGGGTCATAAGGTCGCTCCACAGCAGGCTGACCAAAATGGCGGCGGCTGGCATGAGGGGCAACACATAGCTGGGGAGCTTGGTGACTGCAACGGTGAAGAACCCAAAGATGGTGATCAACCATGCCAGGGCAAACAGCCCCAGGTGCGTTGGGCGGGGCTGTTGTCGCCAATCATGCCGTCGCCAGAAACGCAGACGGGCGATCGCCACTGGTAAATAGACTGAGTAGGGCATAAACCCTACCAGCACCACGATGAAATAGAAATACCAGGGGGCCGAGTGGCGGTTGACTACGCGGGTGAAGCGCTCAAAGTTGTGGTAGCCAAAGAAAGAGTCAATAAACGCCTGGCCATTGGCCAAGTAGACCAGCACATACCAGGGAACGGTAAGGGTCAGCAGCAGCAGCATGCCTTTGACAGGAAAAGCTTCTTTGATCACCTCCCGCCAGTTGCCTAGGTAAGCCGTAAACAGGAGGACGGTCAGACCGGGGATCACCACGCCCACTGGGCCTTTGGTCAAGACTGCCAGTGCCATCAGCAGGTAAAACGCCCAGTACCAGCGTTTTTTGGCCGGTGAATCAGCAGGCGAGGCATAGCCCCAAAAGAAGGCAAACAGGGCAGACCCCATGCAGCCGCTCAACAGCATGTCAGAAACGCCAGTGCGTGCCCAGACAATCGTTTGCGGCGTCCAGGCAAGAATGGCACTGCCAATCAGGGCAGAGAGCCAGAGTTGCTGGCGCGTCTGGGTTGGCAGAGGGGCAGCGGCGGCGGGGAGGGCACTGGGACTGGGGAAGCCAAAGTGCTTGAGGGTCAAGTAGCCAAAAATGACTAGAGCGATCGCTCCCAAGGCGGAGGGAAACCGCACGGCCCACTCATTCACGCCAATAGTCTGATAGGCGATCGCCATCAGCCAGTAGACCAGCGGCGGTTTGTCGAAGCGAGTGGTTTCGTTGAAGTAGGGGGTAATCCAGTCGCCTGTTACCTTCATTTGGCGGGCGGCCTCTGCAAACAGGGGTTCTGTCTCGTCGATTAGCCCAATGTTGCCTAGGTTCCACAGGAACGCTAGTCCACAACTGAAGCCCAACCCCAGAGCCACCCACACCCATGCCCGTTGGAGATACTTTTCCCACGGTTGCAACAGATTCTTCAAGGCGTTATCTACACGAATTTGCATGACCGTTGACGAAACCCAAACCAACCCAATAATTCCGCGAGGCATTGCTGATTGCACGCAGGATCTCTTGAGTGCAAGCGAGACGTGTCCTCAAAAAATCATGGGTTGAATCAGGCAATGCCTGCCGCGATTCTAAGCATCAGACTACTTTAACCGTAAATTAGGTTCCGGGGGGGGTGGGATAGGCCAGAGGTGCCCCGTGCGCTAACCTGTCTACTCCACCGCTGCCCAGATGCGCTTCAGCAGGTCGTAGAACGGTTGCCAGTTGTCTGCTTCGACAATTGGCTCCCAGATTGCTTCGATTTCAGGTCGCACAATGACTGTGCTGGGGTTGTGCTGGGCGAGGCGTTTGGCGATCGCCCCACACTCTTCTGCTGGCAGTGCATTCAGCGCCCGGTGATAGACCTGTCGCCACTGCTGGAAGCAGCTGTTCAGGGCATCGGCGTCGGCAGGGACCGCATTCGCCAGGATATGGCTAGCCTCCTCGCGCCAGTTGGGAGCAAAGGACTGCCGCAGTTCGTAAAAGAAGTCATGGTAGCCAACCTGGGTGGTCTGCAACAGATGTATCGTCTGCTGCAAAAGCGCGTCCGCCAAGTCAGAGGGGAGGGACTCAAAGCCCAGTTTTCGCAGCATTCGCTGGCAATAAGCAGCCCAGTAGTGTTGGTCAAATTGTCCTAGGGCCGCATCCATTTCTGCGGTGGCGATCGCCCCTTGCAGGGGAATCTGGAGCATCTCCAGGTTCCACTTACACATGACGGGCTGGTTGGCGTAGGCATAGCGCCCGAAGTAGTCAAAATAGGCCGCCGTAAAGCGGGGATTGAACTTATCGATGAAGGCGTAGGGGCCGTAGTCGAAGCTTTCCCCAGTGATGGACATATTGTCGGTGTTCAACACGGCATGGCAAAACCCCACCGACATCCACTGCGCCACCAGTTCCGCCACCCGTTGCACCAGTTCTGCATAAAAGCAGGCATAGGAGTCTTCCACCTGCCACAGGTGGGGATAGTAAATCTGGATGACGTGATCCAGCAGCGGCGGCACAAGGTCAAGTCGTTGGATGGCATGAAGTCGCTCAAAGGTGCCAAAGCGAATGTGCGATCGCTGCATCCGAATCATCACGGAGGAGCGCGTGGGGGACGGCTCATCGCCCCGCCAAAGGGCTTCCCCCGTCTCAATCAAGCTGAGGCAACGGGAGGTTCGCACCCCCAGTCGGTGCAGCATCTCTGCTGCCAACACTTCCCGCACGCCGCCCTTCAGGGTGAGCCGGCCATCGCCACCACGGGAATAGGGCGTTGTGCCCGACCCCTTTGTACCAAAGTCATACAGCTCGCCATCGACCCCCCGCACCTGCCCATACAAAAATCCTCGACCATCGCCCAGGGCGGGGTTATACTGCTCGAACTGATAGCCGTGGTAGCGCATCGCCAGAAAGGGGAAGCGCCCCTGAAACTTGCCAAAGGCTTGGATGAAATGCTCGTCTGTCACCTGCGTCGGGTCAAGCCTAAGCTTTGGCAGCAGGTCGTCGTTGCGAAAGCGCAGGATGTGCTGGGGAAATTCGGCGGCGGCTACGGGGTCGTAGTACTCACCCCCTAGGGACTCAAAGGCTGGCTCGTAGTCAAGTTGCAGGAAGGGATTGCCCTTTAGGGGAGACTCAGAAGCTGGCATGGAAGAGGAGTGTAACGTGTGCGTTAGCCAAACGTGGAACCATTCCAGCCCCACAAATAGCCCTTGGCGTCGTTGAATTCGATGTAGATGCGGTTGCCAGGAATGCCGAGGGCTTCACTAATGCGATCGCAAAAGTCCCGGCTCATCGCCTTCGTCTGCTGCGGACTGAAGGCCCCCACACTTTTCACCTCAACATAGCAAACCGGGTCAAATGTCCCCGCAAAGGTCATGGGGACATTGGCTTCTAGCGCCGTCATCACATAGGATTCTGGCTTGCCTGTGTGCTTTGCCAGACTGGCAGAGAGGCTTTTGAGCAAGGCTTCAGTATCCGCTTGATCGGGTGTGGGGATAGAGGTTTGCAACTTAATCAGTGGCATAGGTCAGTCAGCAAAATCAGCAAAACAAAAATCCGCAGTGGATGGATAGATTCCTGGGCAATAATTCCTCATGTCCTTTAGCCGCCATACTGCCAGCCAGTGCTTTCTAGTAAGAGCGGCTCCCCTTCTCGGTGAACTCCAGCGGCGATCACTTCTCCCACAAACACCGTGTGGTCGCCCTGCTCCACACTGCCCACCACGCGACATTCCAGATATCCTAGAGAGTCTGAAATAATCGGACACCCTGTTTCACCTAGGTAAAACTCCACATCGTCAAACTTATCTCCGACGCGACGCTGGGGCTTGAAAAATTTCTGGGCCATGTCCTTCTGACCCGCTTCCAGCACACTCAGGGCAAACACCCCACTAGACTTGATCATGGCGTGGGAGCTAGATTTCGTATTCACACAATTGACCACTAGGGGGGGCTGGAACGATGCCTGCATCACCCAGCTTGCTGTAAAGCCGTTGACTTCTTCGCCCTGCTTCACGCCGCAGACGTAAAGTCCGTGCGGAATTTTTAGCAGCATCGTTTTCTTGGCCTGTTCGTCCAACAAGGTAATTTGTCCTCTGTGCATGACTCTATGCACAAGTGTAGACCGATTTTTGCCCTAGCCAATCCTCACCAAGTCAGGATATCCAGCAATGAGTTCATCTTCACTGAGGCTGTCGGTCTCATCCTGGGGCGACCAAAGCAACTCGTAGACCAGTAGGTAGTTAGAGGGCACCGCGCCTAGGCGTTGCAGAGCCGCCCGCAGTTCTTGGGGGGAGTTGACTGTTCCCACCAGAGGACGATCGTCCGCAGTGCCCAGCAGCAGCGTCACCACAATGTAGGAGGCGGGCGCGTCGTCAGGGGTGGCAGGGCGATGGCGGCGGTCAATTTTGCCGCCCACATTCACCAGGGTTTCTGCCGTAAACTTACTGCGTTCTTCGATGGAAAGCTGCTCAAACAGTTGGGACGCTTGTTCGCGGCTGCGCACCGTCTGAGAACTGACGCGGGCGTGAGTCCAAGATTCGGGCGATCGCAGCAAGGCCAGCACCGTTTCCCGCAGTAACTCTGTCAGTCCCTCCTGAGTCGCCGTATTGACCCGCAGCGTCAGGTTAGTCAGGTCAGTCTGGATCTGTCGTGCCTGCGCCAACAATGCCACTTGGAGGCGTGTCACCGTGACCACATCATTGCTTAACTCGCCACCAGAGCCAGCCCCCCCTGCCCTAGTAGGCCCCAACTTCAGGTAGGACAGGATGGTGGGGAGGACCCCAAATCCAAGCACTAGTAACAGGAAAATAAACCCAATATCGAGTGAGGGACCCGTGCTGACTGTGGGGGCCGGGACGTAGCCAGGGCCAGGGACGGGAACCACGACTGGGCCAGTGCGGGGATAGGGATAGTAAGTGGGGGGATAGGAGCGTCGCGGGCCGTAATTGTAATCTGGGCTGGTGGGAAAGGTGCTGGGGCCAGAGGGGTAGTTGGGAGGCGGGGCACTCGGTGCGTTGGGGCGACTGAAACTGCCTCCCCGTGCCCGCCCACCTGTTGCGTTTGCCAGTTGTAGGTCGCTGGCAAGCCTCCCCTGGTGTTCCGTTGCGGTGGCAGGCTGAGTACACGGGAGTTGCCCGCCTCTGCTGCAGGTGTCAACGAACAGGTTCCATGCTAAAGCAATGGAGCCAAACGCCAGCATTATGTTCAGCAGTTTGGGTGGTCGATGGCTCATGTTGGTGTTCTCCTCAATTTGAGAGCATGGGCTTTCCCAAAGTTACCCACATTCTTTTCAGAATGCACGGTTGTAGTAATCAGAATGCACGGTTGTAGTGATCCCCAACGCCAATAGATTAAGGCTTTTGGTATTGTCCTGAGGTCACCGCGGATTTTCGTTAGGATCGATACTGAATGCTGTCCTGTCTGTCAGTTGTGCCTTGAGTTCGCCGCATTGAGCAAGGTCACCCTGCTACCGTCGGTTCTTTCGATCATTTGGAACAACTCTTTAGATCTTTAGACGTGCAACCACTGAGAGTGAGTCATGGCCAAAAAACTGCTGGAACAACTCCGAGAAATGACTGTCGTTGTCGCAGATACCGGCGACCTTCAGGCGATCGAGAAATTTACCCCACGTGATGCGACTACCAATCCTTCCCTGATTACAGCGGCGGCTCAGATGCCCCAGTATCAGGAAATTGTTGATGAGACTTTGCGGCAGGCCAAGGCAGATGCGGGTGCGGGGGCAACCGATGCCCAGGTTCTATCATTGGCCTTCGACCGGCTGGCGGTTTCCTTTGGCAAGCGTATCCTGGAGATTGTGCCGGGACGAGTTTCTACTGAGGTGGATGCTCGCCTCTCCTACGACACCGAGGCCACGATTGAGAAGGGACGCGAGCTGATCGCCCAGTATGAGGCGGCTGGTATTTCGCGCGATCGCATCCTGATCAAGATTGCCTCCACTTGGGAGGGCATCCGGGCAGCGGAAGTCCTGGAAAAAGAAGGCATTCACTGCAACTTGACGTTGTTGTTTGGGTTACATCAGGCGATCGCCTGCGCCGAAGCAGGGGTCACGCTGATCTCGCCTTTCGTTGGTCGCATCCTTGACTGGTACAAGAAAGAAACAGGGCGGGACTACGTGGGGGCAGAAGACCCCGGCGTGCAGTCGGTCACCCGGATCTACAACTACTACAAAAAGTTTGGTTATCAGACTGAGGTGATGGGTGCTAGTTTCCGCAACATTGGAGAGATTATCGAACTGGCAGGCTGCGACCTGCTGACCATTTCTCCGGCCCTGCTAGCGGAACTGCAAGCCACAGAAGGCGACCTCCCCCGCAAGCTCGACCCCACGAAGGCTGCATCCATGGCGATCGAGAAAATCCCCATGGACAAGGCCACCTTTGACAAGATGCACCAGGAAGACCGGATGTCGAACGAAAAACTAGACGAAGGGATCAAGGGCTTTACCAAAGCACTAGAAACCCTAGAGCAACTGTTGGCAACCCGTCTGAAACGGCTGGAGAGCAACGAAACCCTCAGCCACGCTGCTGCAGACATCTTCCACGTTTACGACATGGACGGCGACGGGTGCATTTCGCGCGAGGAGTGGCTTGGCACGGATGCCGTCTTTGATGCGTTGGATACGAATAAAGACGGCAAACTCACCCCCGATGAGATGGGAGCTGGCCTGGGTGCCGTTCTCCAACTTGCGAAGGTCGGTTAACGGGAATTCCGGATACGCTGAAACCCCTGCTTTTCGGCACCGCGCCCGGCGCGGTGCCCAAAATCCGCTTAACCAGAGCTGACGTTCAGGTTAGGAAGCATCCGAGACTTCCTTTGCCCGCTTCTCGCGGATTTCCTTCGCACGGGCGACTAGATCCTGGAAGTACCCGGTCTCGGTAATTTCTGCCACTTCTCGCTGGCGCTTCTCTTGGTCGATCTGGATCTGGGGCTTGATGGCTCCCTGTACCTTTTCCTTCATCTGTTCGTAGATGGCCTGGGTGTAGCCGCTGCGGTTGGCCCGGTCCAAAATCACCACACTGAAGGTGCTGATCACCAGGCCATAGGCTGCAGGCACTAGGGGTAACCAGCCGCCACTGACAAACACAAGCGCAGAAATTCCGTATAGCAGCAATATGGCAACCCCTTCAGCCAACAGCAGCAACAGGGGTTTGCGTACCATCCAAGCAATCAGTCCTCCTGCCAGTGACCAGCCGACAATCCACAGCGCTTCTATCAACCAGGGCCAGTACCAGATCAGCGGACGATCCTGTAGCACTGCGCTGAGGATCTGGCTGGTGGCCTGGGCGTGGATGACAACCCCCGGCATCGCGAGTTCATCCTGATCCCCCACACTAAAGGGGGTGAAGAATACATCCTTCGCCATTGTTGCGGTGTAGCCCACCAGCACAATCCGATCTTGCACCCAGGCCACATCCACCTTGTCGGTCAGCACATCGCCGAGGGACACCACCCGGACGGGTTGCAGAGTGGTGCGGTAGTTCAGCATGACTTGGTAATCTATAGCGCCGGTATTGGCATAACCGCCGGAGCGATCGCCCAAACGGCGCAGCACCACCTCCCCAAACTTCAGTTCATGCGATTCTGTCGGTTCCAGGAAAATTCCCTCAGCAGCCAAGTATTGTCGCGCCAGGGCCAAGCTGAGCGACATCACCAGGTTATTGGGGGCGGGATCGTTACAGAGGCTCGACTCCAGCGGCGGAATGCGGCTGGGCATGGGAGTGGAGACAAGCAGCGAGCGGCGGATGATGCCTTTCGCATCTAGTGGTAGATCGGTGAAGGCGATGCGTTCTGGCGGAACGACTGCGGGAGCAGGAACGCCAAACTCATTGCGCGAACTCAATTTACACCCAGCAATGATGCGATCGCTCTTGGCCAAAATTTGCAGCAAGGCCTCGCGCCCGTCACCTTGGGGGATATCACGGGCGATATCTAACCCGATTGCCCGCGGTTGCATGGCATCCAGTTTTGTCAATGCCGTTGCCAGGGTGCCATCGTGGATGGGAAACTCACTCCGCGTCTGGATATCTTCCTCCGTAATGCCTACCACCAGCAGGCGCTGATCCATGCCTTCGTCGACCCGCCGTCGCAGCAGACGATCGTAGGCATTGAGTTCGGCCTCCTGAAAGGCTCCCAAGGCTCGAATAGTCACCATTAGCCCCCCTACTGCCACCGTCGTCAGCACCACCGTACCGCTAAAACTCAGGACGGCAGCCTGCAACCGTTTGGGGTTTGCAGCAAGGGCGCGGACTTTTTGCAGCCAGGGAAGAACCATCAGTTTACTGATTCAGTTTCAGTAGGACTTCATCTTACAACTTGGCTCTACGCTGGTCTATGGTGCTACGCGCTCATGATATAAACAGCGTTTTGTGGGAACCCCCGCACTGCGCGGGGCCCACAAAACGTGTTGTCCTAACCTATGGGATGCGTGTAGCGCTATAGGCCATTGCCGTGATTTGGACATCAGACCTGGCTCAAAACATCCTTGGTTAAAGTAACGTCAGTTCTGGTTAAGCGGGTTTTG
>DVEB01000345.1 GCA_015295905.1 Synechococcales cyanobacterium M55_K2018_004 | reverse complement strand
CCCCCGTCTTGGCCTCCATCTGGAAACGAGCGCGAGACTTGCCGAAGTTCATCGCCTGACCAGGGCCACCAGGGACGTTGCTAGAGCGACGGAACAAGAAGAACAGTCCGCCAATCAATAAAACGGGGAACAGCAGGTTTCCCAGCAGACTCCAGATAGCGCCATCATTACGGGGAGGATGCACATCAAAGCTAATGTGCTCATCGCGCAGCTTCGAGATCAATTCAGGCGCGTTTCCGGGCAGGTCAACCCTGAGCCGTTGCAGACGACCATCGAGTTCGGGGTCAACCGCTTCCACAATAGCGGTCCGCCCTCCATCGAACAGGTCTACGCTACGAACCCGTCCGGCATCTAGGTATTCCAAAAACCGGCCGTAGGTCATGCGGGTGCTGGCAGTATTGTTACCAAAGTCCATCGGTGTGTTGGAAAACGCACCCTGCCAGAAGAAGAACCCGACAACCAGTGCTGGCAGTGTCCAGAGCAGCACAACTCTCCAGGAAAATTTCATAATTTAGACGCCTCTGAATTTAGCTGCGAGATGAGTCTCAAGCGAGATGAGCCTCAAGTGAGATGACCTATCTTCTCTTTTACAAGGTTTAGTAAAAATATGAATGGTTCTGCCCATGAGTCACGGAGCGGTTGCCAAGACCCTTGCGTAGACTAAGGGCAAAAATCCTGTTTTCTGAGAAGGAATCTTAACTAAATTTAACTTAATTTCTGCCAGCCGGACAATCAATTCCTCAATACTGTGAGTTTAACAACTGAATTCAGCAACCGCCGTTTGAGCAAAATCGCGTATCCTGTCGCTTACCTCCTAAGATCCGCTGGGCGAATGCGCCTTTATCCGTTGCCATGACCGGTCTCCTGTGGGAGTATGCTGTGGTTGCCCAGGGCAGAACTTCTGGGGAGGTAGAGAACAGCTTCACAAAAGGCAACAGAACCACGGCATACTGGTACTGAAACAGCGTGACAAGAGTTGAACAAGAGATAGAGCGGAAATCATGGCTGCATCGCTACAGGAAGTCCAGGCTAACCTGGGTGCCACGTTGACAACGATGGCTGAGATGACTGTCCCTGCAACCTTTGGCAATGATGCAGCGGCGATCGCCGCCACCCAATCTGCTGTTGCTCTATACGATCGCTCTCACTGGGGCAGGATTCTAGTGTCTGATGGCGATCGCCTGCGTTTTCTGCACAACCAGACCACCAATGCTTTTGAGGGGCGCAAACCCGGTGAGGGCTGCGATACAGTGTTTGTCAACTCCACCGCCCGCACCCTCGACCTAGCCACCGCCTACGTGCTGGAGGCCGCGGTGCTGTTGCTCGTATCGCCCCATCGTCGTCAATTTTTATTGCAGTGGATGGATCGCTTCATTTTTTTTGCTGACAAGGTGAAGCTCCAGGACATCACACCGGCAACGGCTGCCTTTAGTTTGATCGGGCCAGAGAGTAGGGCGATCGCCGAGCATCTAGGCGCCGCTGACCTGTTGGACCAACCCGACGGTACCCACCGTACCTACACCGTTAATGGAGCCACAGTCCGCATTGCCGTAGGCAGTGGTCTGGCGTTGCCTGGTTTCACGCTGATTGCTGATGCAGTCCACGCTGCTGACCTCTGGACCGCCCTTGTTGCTGCGGGAGCCATTCCCCTGGGAGAAACCGCCTGGGAGCAACTCCGCATCATCCAAGGCAGGCCCGCTCCTGATCACGAGCTGACAGAGGACTTCAATCCCTTAGAGGCAGGTCTCTGGCACACTATTTCCCTGAGCAAAGGGTGCTACATTGGGCAGGAGACAATCGCTCGTCTACACACTTACAGAGGGGTGAAACAGCAACTCTGGGGTGTTAAACTCGCGGCTGGCGTCCCTCCTGGTAGCCCCCTCACTGCTGACGGAGAACGAGTAGGCATCCTCACCAGTTGCACTCCGACCAGCCAGGGGTATCGGGGACTAGCCTACCTTCGCACCAAGGCGATCGCAGCCGGCGTGACACACGTGCAAGCTGAAGGCATCGATGGGGAACTGGTCTCCCTGCCCTTCGTTAGGCATGAATATATCTAACGTCCATTCGGGTTCAGAGGATTTTGGGGCACCATGCCCGGCGCAGTGCCCCAAAATCCTTGATATTCCGTGTGCGTCGCGTACAGAACAGCAAGGGTTTCAGCTGATTCGAAATTCACGTGAACGGTACTTCATACAGAATCCGTCTATAAAGTAGCGGTTTACACCACAATAAACCGACTCAATAACCAACAGAGTCGGTATCACTGGTGGATTTCGTAGAGCATGCTTTGTGGGGCAAACAGTAGCCCGGAGCACTGCTCTGGGCTACTGTTTAAGCGCTCAGCGAATATAGGCAACCGTCACCCCAGTGCCACCATCCGCTTGGTCTGCGGCTTCAAATCGTTCCACCTGTGGGTGTTGCTTAAGAAATTCCTGGACCCCTTTTTTGAGTTTGCCAGTCCCATGCCCATGAATAATCCACAGTGGCCCTGCTGCTGCAGTGGCGATCGCCCGCTCTAGAATCACCTCTGCCTCTGCCACCCGACTGCCGCGAACATCGATCGTATTGCATGCAGTCCGCACTGCTGGGGCTTGAGGGGCTGGGGCTTGGGGGGCTGGGGCACGACTGGGAGTTGGTTCCTTTTTGGGTAGCTCAACTTTCTCACCCTGGAGTGATTCCACATCTTGCAGTGAAACCGTCAATTTCATCAGCCCAAACCGGACGGTGAGTTCGCCGCTGTCATCGGGATTGGTCAGCACTTCAGCAGTCTGTCCTAAGCGGGGAATGCGGACGCGATCGCCCACCTTTGGCATAAAACCAGGCTTTGGCTGAGGTGGTTGCTGGCGGGAGGGCAGGTGTCGTTCGGCCAGGGCGTTGATTTGCTCGGTCGCCTGTTGCGCTTCCTGCGCCGTCACAGGTCCCCGTTGCAGGTCACGGATCACCTTCGCGATTTCTCCCTTGGCCTGGGCGATCGCCCGCTGCACAGCCGCTTCCTGCTGTTGTTGCAACTCCTTCTCACGCTGCTGCAAGCGTGCTGCCTTGCGCGAAACTTCCTGATAAAAGCGCTCCGCCTGTTGCACCAGTTGCGCTGCTTCTGCCGCCTTACGTTCCTGCTGTCGTCGTTGATCCTCCAGCCCCGCAATCACCTGGTTGATATCCTGGTTCACCCCTACACCCACGTGGGCCTGGGCATCTTCAATAATCTCTGGAGCTAAACCCAAGCGTCGCGCAATGATCAGGGCATTCGAGCGTCCAGGGATACCCCACAGCAGCCGATAGGTGGGTGATAGGGAGACATCATCAAATTCGACTGAGGCATTTTCAAAGCGGTTGTCCTCATATTTCAGCGCCTTTAGTTCACCAAAGTGCGTCGTGGCAATCGTCAACGAGGCATGGTTCGCTAGATAGCGGAGTAGAGCGATCGCTAGGGCACTGCCCTCTGTGGGGTCGGTGCCGGCCCCCACCTCATCGAGTAAGACCAGCGAAGTCAGAGACTGGGCGGACTGCGGTTGCAGCGCTGCCAAGATGCGACTAATCCGGCGGATGTGCCCCGAAAAGGTGGAAAGGCTCTGTTGCAGTGATTGTTCATCGCCAATATCAGCCAACACCTGGTCAAACCAGGGCAGTTCGACCGGTTCTCGTGCTGGAATGAACAACCCCACCTTCGCCATCAACGCTGCTAATCCCAGGGTTTTGAGGGTTACTGTTTTGCCGCCCGTATTCGGCCCCGTAATTGCCACCACCCGGATGTGCGGCTGGATCACTAGGTCAATCGGCACGACGGGAAAGCCCTGCTCATACTGCTGTTGCCACACGAGCAGGGGATGGCGCAGTTGCCGCAGCACAATTGGCGCGGCGGGAATTGGGGGGGTGGGGCTGGCAGCAGGGGCCCCTGTCCACTCTCCCGGTTGCCATGCCACAAAGCGGGGAGGATTGGCCCCCAGCCAGAGGGAATACCGCGATCGCGCAGTGGCAAAGTCCAGCGTGGTTACGATCGCCAGCAGGTCTTCTAGGTCATCTTTGACGGCTGCAATCTGCTCCGTCAAAACACGCCGCACCGCTTCCTCTTCTGCTTGCTCTCGCCGCAGTAGTTGCCGCAAATTGTTGCCAAGACTGACGATTGCATTTGGTTCCACGTAGAGCGTCATGCCACTGGTGGAGGTGTCGTGCACAATCCCTGGCACTACGTCTTTGTGGGATGCTTTGACCGGCAATACAAAGCGATCGCCCCGTTGGGTAATGAGCGATTCCTGCAGGGCATTGCCATGGCGTTGAATAATGGTGTTGAGAATTTGATCAATGCGATCGCGTTGAGCCTTCAGTTGTTCACGGATCTCGCTAAGTTTTTGACTAGCGCGGTCCATCACCCGTCCATTGTCATCAATGCAGCGGTGGATTTCCTGCTCAATCTCTGGATAGGTGCGTAATTCAGCAACAAGCCCCTGCAAAACGGGGAGGTTGTCTTGGTTGTCGATCACGCGCCGCAGTTGGCGGGCACCATTGAGCGTAGTGGCGATCGCCAGCAGGTCCTCGCCGCTCAACACCCCTTGCAACGCCGCTCGCTCCAGCGCATCCCCAATATCGTGGATGCCATCAAAGCTCAATCCCTGTGCCAGACTATCTTCAAGCTGGTAGACCTCGCGCGTCTGCGCCAGGAGTGTTTCGCTTTCGGCTTGGGTCTTAGGGATGTGCGGTTGGCGGGCGATCGCTGCTCCCAACTTAGTAGCAGCAAAGGTTGCTAAGTGCTGGCACAGACGCGGCCATTCTAAAAGGTCGAGGGTCTCAGACTGAATCAAGGCAGGTATCTCAAGGGTGCGATCGCACCATCACAACAGACAGGCGGTAAGGGAGGGGAGGCTTTCAAACCAGGGTTGGCTCACCCCTGCCTCCTTTCCATTATCAAGGAAGCCTTTAGAAATGGGGCACCACCTCCAGTGACCAAATCTGCTCCCTTGCCACTAGCCGTCTAATCTCATACCGACTCCGTCGGTTATTGAGTCGGTTTGTTGTGAGAGCATGTCACTTTTGCAGACCCTCATCCCCCAGCCCCTTCTCCCAACTTGGGAGAAGGGGAGCCGAGCCTCTCAAAGTCCCTCTCCTAGCTTGGGAGAGGGATTTAGGGTGAGGGCAAAAGTGACATGCACCCGTTTGTTGTGATGTAAAACGTACGCTGTGCACCCGTTTTACATCACAACAAACTGCTACTTTAGGGACGGATTTCGTATCAGCTATTTTACTGGCCTTAACGTCAGTGCAGGTGAAGAGAACGGGATACCGTGCGATACCCCAGACCCCTCGGTTTCCCGTGCACGCCGCCCACGGAAAATTGAGGGGGTCAGCGTATCTCGAAGTGACGTTTCAGTTTGGCAGCACGCTGAATATGGCGCTGAATATGGCGCTACGCGCTCATGATGTAAAGCGCTTTTTGTGAGAAACCCCGCGGCGTGGGGTTTCCCACAAAAAGTGTTGTCCCAACCTAGGCGTGTAGCGCTATAGCGGGCTATCCAACAGACTTCCCGTCAGATCTCCGTTTACGAGTAACCCTTTACACAAATTTGACAATCGTTGTGTCCCAGTTTACTTAACGCTCTCAGAAGCCCGGTGATAGGGTGCAGTAGAAATCACGGTGCACGCTTCAGATTGATTAAGACCTGGTAAAAACCTCATCATCCTACGGTTATTACGTCTGAGTACTCTGAGCGATCGTTCCTCACCCCCGTACTTTTACTGAGACATTATGGTTTTTCAGCTACAAATTCTTCACGGTTCCGACTTTGAGGCAGGGATTTCTGCCCTGGATGATGCTGTTGCCTTTTCGACAGTGGTCAATGCCCTCCGCGATGATTTTGCCAACACGCTGATCCTGTCATCCGGTGACAACTACATCCCTGGTCCCTTTTTCTCTGCTGCCTCTGATCCAGCCCTGAATGCTGTCCTGGGTGGCTCTGGGACGGCGGCTCCTGGACGGGCCGACATTGCCATTCTGAATGAAATTGGCATCCAAGCTTCGGCATTTGGCAACCACGAATTTGACCTCGGCACTGCTACGATTCAGTCTCTCATTGTGCCAACAGGGAACCCCGTTACCTATCGAGGAGCACTTTTCCCGTACTTGAGCGCTAACCTCAACTTCAGTGGAGACGCAAACCTAGCTAGCCGCACCCTGATCAATGGCGAGTCTACCGATGGCAAAGAGGCCAGCACGATTCCAGGCAGAATTGCGCGCTACACAGTCATTACAGTGAATGGCGAACGGATTGGCATAGTCGGCGCGACAACTCCCACCTTACCCATTATCTCTTCCCCAGGGCCAGGGGTAAGCGTGACGCCCAGCCCCTTTGATGCCAATCCCACCCCGGCTCAGTTGGATGCCCTAGCGGCTGAAATTCAAAGGTCCGTTGATGCCCTAACGAATACGGGTGTGAATAAGATTGTGCTGCTGTCGCACATGCAGCAGTTATTTATTGAACAGGCACTAGCGACTCGTCTCCGCAATGTCGATATCATCATTGCGGGCGGGTCTCACACCCTGCTGGCTGACAGTGGCGATCGCCTGCGCCCTGGAGACACCGCTGCACCTGGTCTTTCCTACCCAATTTTGACCACCAGCGCATCGGGCGAGCGAGTGCTAATTGTCAATACTGCGGCCAACTACACTTATGTGGGTCGATTGGTGGCTGAGTTTGATAGCAATGGCGTGATCAAGGACGACTCCCTCGACCCTGCCATCAATGGGGCTTACGCCACCGATGCCGCCAGTGTGGCCGCGTTGATTGCCACCAACACCGCCGCAGGGGGAGTCACCGCAACACCAGATCCAGAAGTCGTCGCCATCACCAATGCCCTCCGGAATGTGATTGTTGCGAAGGACGGCACCATTTTTGGTCGGACCAGTGTGTTCTTAAATGGCACCCGCAACGACGTGCGCACGCAGGAAACCAACCTGGGCAACTTGACCGCCGATGCCAACCTATTTGTGGCTCGTCAGGTTGATCCCACCACGGTGATCTCGCTCAAGAACGGTGGGGGTATTCGTGACAACATTGGCGCGATCCAGGCAGCACCCGGCGCAACTGATCCCAACCAGGTTGAAAAGCTGCCACCCCTGGCCAATCCCCTGGCAAACAAGCAGGCGGGTGATGTGTCGCAGTTGGATGTGGAAAACTCCCTGCGCTTCAACAATGCCCTCTCGCTGGTAACGGTAACCGCCACTCAGTTAAAGGAACTCATGGAACACGCCGTGGCTGGCGTGCGGCCCGGTGCAACCCCTGGTGCTTTTCCCCAGGTTGGCGGCCTATCCTTTAGTTTCGATGCTACCCGCACCGCTCGCAGTGCCACCACGCCGGGCGATCGCATCCGTTCCCTAGCGATCAAAAATGCCAGCGGACGAACCCAGGACGTTGTTGTCGTGGATGGGGTCGTTGTGGGAGATCCCAACCGCACCTTCCGCATGGTCACCCTCAACTTCCTGGCTAATGGCGGAGATGGCTACCCCTTCGCCAACTTTGCCGCCACCTTAAACCGGGTAGACCTATTACAACCAGGGGTACGAACCGGACAGGCCACCTTTGCCGATGATGGCACCGAACAGGACGCCTTTGCTGAATACCTCAACACCATTGGCACGTTCACAACAGCAGATACGGCTCCTGCTCAAGACACTCGCATTCAAAACCTGGCGGTTCGTCGCGATGGGGTATTTAGCGACGCCAGCCGACTCGGTACGCCTGGCAATGATCAACTAGTTGGCACCCTGCAAGATGACTTGATTTTTGCGGGAGCAGGAGCAGATCAGGTACGTGGCCGGAGTGGCAACGATCGCATCTTTGGTCAGGCGGGCAACGATGTGCTGAAGGGCAATCAGGGTGATGACGTCATGGACGGTGGCACAGGGAATGACTCCCTGTTCGGCCAGGAGGGCAACGATACCTTAACTGGTGGCAGCGGCAACGACTTTATTGTGGGTGCCGAGGGCGATGACCTCATCTTCGGGGGTGATGGTGACGACGCTCTGTACGGTGGGTTGAATAACGATCGCCTGTTGGGCGAGGCGGGCAACGATCGCCTGTTTGGCGGGGCGGGCGCGGATTACCTGGACGGTGGCACTGGCAACGATGTGATTGATCTGGGGGCAGATCTCAGCCGCGACATTGCGGTGATCGGACGGGGCAATGGCACCGACCGGATTCTCAACTTCCGGGTTGCCACGGACCGAATCGGGTTATCGGGTGGCCTCTCCGTTGATGCCCTGGCGTTCACCCAAGTCGGGCGGACAACCCGCATTGTGGTTGGTCGAGAAACTCTGGCAATTCTCGACAATGTGCAGCTTGCTAGCTTAACGGATGCAAACTTCGTGACAGTCTAGTGTTCCAGCGAAAATCGTGGGGCGCTGCTTAAGCCGAATATGTTTTGATGGGGAGGCGGGCGGAGCGCGCCTCCCCATCAAAACATTAGTAGCCAAATCGGCAATACAGTGCTTAATCCCAGTGCTTAAGTTGATTGAGGAGCAGGAGGAGCTTGCAGAGTTAGCAGCAGGTGTCGTAGGTAGTCACGATATTTGGCATCAAGGTATTTCTGGCGAACGGTTTCCCAGTTTTCTAGGGCTTGGTGTCGCTGTTGTTGAATCATGTGATTCAGATCTTTCATCTTGCAGTCTGGCGGAGCCAGTTCTTGCAAGAGCAATCGCAAGACTTCGGTATCCTGAAGTTGTCCCAGATTTTCCTGCAGCGTTTTGACCTCCTTCATCCAGGTCTTAAAGTCTTCACCATAGAAGGGCAGGAAAAAATCGGTTTGATAGCGGGCGTGTTTGCAGGCTTTGCGGAGGTCGTGCAAGGTATGAACGTTGTCAGGGGACAGCTCGTTAACCGGAATTAGCCAACCGGGATGCAGTAATAATTCTGACAATAGAGGACTGAGCAGATCGGGCAGAACCAGCAGCAGCGGCAGGTTCGCAATTAGGGTGCAGGTAGGTTGAGCAAGCCAGCTTTCGTAAGCTTTTTTGAGATCTAGATAGCGAGACGCAGTGAGGACTTCCTTTGTCTCTGCGAATGCTTTTTTTCGTCTTTGGTGGAGACGGTCGAGCACTTCTATAAGACTGCGCTGCTCAGATTTTTGAGTCACCTGGGGCAGGTAATTGTCTTGCAAGGAGGCGATTTGCACGTCTAGGTCGCGCAAGTTTCCCAAGACCCTCGTGAGCGATCGCACCCGTGCCAGTTGCGCGGCTTTCGGCAACTGGACAACCCCCTCAAACACTTGCAAGGCTGTATAAAGCCGCCGACTACCGACCCGCATTTGATGCAGGTATTCTGGGTCCTTGTCTGCGAGGACGGGTTTTTCTTGTTTGATAATGTGAAGATATTGCTTTTGAATCGTGTCGTAGGCAAATCTACCCAACGTCAGCTCTGAGGTTGGTTTTTCAAGGAGTGCTGTAATCGCTGCTTTTGTTTCTTTCATAGGGCGATAGTGTTGCTTGGAGCAGTCGAATGCCCGACTCAGTTTGCTCTTTTCCAGTCATGGGCATCTGACTGTGGTGCCAACTCGACGGAATTCAAACTCTCATCCGGATGCGATCGCTCCGTTCAACGATCATCCAACATCCAAAAGGTGCATATCACGTTTGCCCTCGCCCTCAATCCCTCGCCCAACTTGGAAGAGGAACTTTGAGATGCTCGGCTCCCCTTCTCCCAACGTGGGAGCAGGGGCTGGGGGATGAGAGCCTGCAAAGGTGATATGCTCTCCATCCAAGCCATCAGACCTAGGGCAAGCCATCCACATTAAATTGTAGGTTGCTTTTTTGCTCCCCCAGACCTGCCTTAATGTTGATACACAAAGTTGCTTGCATCAGTAAATTTTGATGCGTCCCTTGCCAGCGTTGCTGATTGAACCTACGATTTTGGCGTGAGAGGCGAGAGACACGCGGCGCGCGCTTCTCCTTTCCAGAGATTTCGTCCAGCGGACTCAGGCGGTCGGGGTATGGAGTGTGCCACCTGTGCTGAACATGATGGATTGCATGATGTATTGTTTGCTCACGTGAATGACGCCTGAATCGCTAAAGGTGAATCGCCCCCTGACGTAAAATTTTCCAATGATTGCCTGTCCACTTTGCAACCGTCGAAGGTAGGCCGGATGCAGACAGAGCGTCACTGCCCTCAGGGCAAAGGTGGTTTTTCAGTTGGGCCAAAGCCTCCTGCGAAAGGGTCAGCACTTCAGGAAAGTGTTGATTGATTGCGGCAATCGTTGTCAGGGGTGGTTCTCCTGAACGGTTCACACTCGTGGTTGCCAGTGGCCCAGTCTGGCTGAGGATGTGACGAGCGATCGCACTATTGGGAACACGGATCCCAATCGTGGTGGGGTCGGTGGGGTTCATCTCACGAGGGAGGCGATCGCTTGCGGGCAAAACCAGGGTCAGCGCTCCCGGCCAGTATTGTTCAACGACTTGCCGCCAGACGGCAAACTCAGCTTCACTCCCCTGCACATAAGGCCACAGATCCTCAGGACTGCCGCCCATGAGAATTAATGGCTTGGTTTCACTGCGCTGTTTTGCCGCATAGATCAGCCCAGACTGGGCAGGTCTTGCCGCCAAAGCAGGCACCGTATCTGTTGGAAAGCTGATCAGGTGGCTGCCAGTCCGACCAGCTTCGATTAGTTCAGCGAGAGAGACTTGAGGCATCTTTCACCATTTTGGATGTTGGATTTGCGATTTTGGATGGTAGAAGTCTGACGGTGCAATCCATGCGGCGGTCTGCCTTCAGCCTCGGTTTTGGTGAGTAGTTGTCCTATCTGACAGTAGCCAGCGCTTTTCCGGTCAAACTAAACGCCCGGGCTTCCGTAATCTCGACTTCGACTAATTTGCCCTTGAGCTCGCTAATGCACCCTGGGAAGTAGGTCAGCCGATTGCCGCGTGTTCGCCCCATCACCTGATGTGGGTCTTTGGGATTGGCGTCTTCAACGAGGACTTGTTCGATGCGTCCTAGGTAGCGTTGCGATCGCTCAGCAGCCTTGATGGCGACCAAATGATTGAGCCGTTGCAGGCGATCGCTTTTAACCGCTTCTGGCAGTTGATTGTCCCATAGCGCAGCGGGAGTGCCTGGACGGGGTGAATAGGCAGCCGTGTTGAGTTGGTCAAAGCCAACCTCTTCCACCAGTTTCAGCGTGTTCTCAAACTGCGCTTCCGTCTCGCCCGGAAAGGCCACAATTGCATCCGCACTGATTGAGGCATCAGGAATGTAGCGGCGAATCGTGTCGATGATACGGCGATACTTCTCCTGGGTATAGCCGCGTGCCATCGCCTTCAGCACCTCGTTATCGCCCGACTGAAACGGAATGTGGAAATGCTCGCAGACCTTGGGGAGTTCTGCACAGGCGCGGATCAGGCGCTCGGTGAAGTAGCGGGGATGGCTTGTGGCGAAGCGGATGCGCTCAATTCCTGGGACATCGTGAACGAAGTAGAGCAAATCAGTCAGGGTGTGGAGGTGCTGGCCATTGGGCTTGACACCCGGCAAGTCGCGTCCGTAGGCGTCAATATTTTGACCCAAAAGCGTCACTTCCTTATAACCTTGCCGTCCCAGTTCTTCCATCTCGGCACGAATGGCCTCTGGTGTGCGCGACTGTTCTATTCCCCGCACGTTGGGCACCACGCAATAGGTACACCGCTCGTTGCAGCCGTAGATCACGTTCACCCAGGCTGTGACACTACTGTCTCGCCGGGGCTTGGTGATGTCCTCCATAATGTGGACGGCTTCCGTGGCGACCACTTGGCTGCCAGCAAAGACCTGTTCTAGTAGATCCTGCAGGCGATTGGCGTGTTGTGGCCCCATCACCAGATCCAGTTCGGGCACTCGTCGCAACAGCGCCTCACCTTCCTGTTGGGCAACGCATCCGGCCACCACTAGCGTCAGATCAGGCTCGCTCTGCTTGCGCTTGGCCTGCCGCCCCAGATAGGAATACACCTTTTGTTCGGCATTGTCGCGAATGGTGCAGGTGTTGTAGAGAATCAGGTTGGCCTCATCGGGCGACTCTGACCACTCGAAGCCCATCTGTTCCAAAATGCCAGCCATCCGCTCGGAGTCAGCTTTGTTCATCTGACAACCGAAGGTGGTGATGTGATAGCGACGAGCAGAGGTCATAGTTGAGACACGCCGTTGAAATTCTAAAGTTTTGCAAAACAGGCATTTTCTATTATAAGAAGCGACTTGCGCGATCTAGCCCATTCTGCGGGAAGCAACCTACACTGTGTACAACTTTTCATCGTTTTCTCTTGTCAGTCTTGAGAGAATTTCAGTACACTTCTGGACAATTCTCATTACAGTTGATGTAGCTCTCCTCGACTTGAGTGGGTCAGTTCTCACGTCATGCTCACGAGGCTGAGGAGTGCAATCCGATGCTTCATTTAGCAGGTCATTTGCCCATGTCATCCCGAATTGCTACCCTTGCTCTGATGACCCTACTCGGAGTGGGCTTGCCTGCCCAGGCAGAAAACCTAGCGCATATTCAACAACTCCTCTCAACCCGCCAGTGCCAGAACTGCGACTTGAGCGATGCGGGGCTGGTGTATGCCAATCTGGAACGGGCAGACTTGACCCGTGCAAACCTTAATCGGGCAAATCTTAACCGGGCCAACCTGAGCTATGCCAACTTACAAGGGGCAAACTTGGCAGGGGCACGGCTGTCGAGTGCAAATCTGAGTGGAGCCGACCTGCGCGGGGCTGACCTGCGCGGGGCTGACCTGCGCGAAGCCTTTTTAACGGATGTTAAGCTAGAAGGGGCAAACTTGCAGGGGGCGAATTTGCTGGGGGCGGTAGGAGTGCCCACAGACCTGCTGACGCCAGAGCAGCTTTATATCTGGGGATTGACCGAGAGTCAGCGCGGTAACTTGAGTGGGGCGATCGCCTATCTCAACCAATCGATCGAACGCCGACCTGACTTTGCCCATGCCTACCTGGCACGGGGGATTGTGCGCTTTCAGATGCAGGATGCAGTCACTGCCCTAAGCGATGCTCAACAGGCCCAGCAACTCTATCAGGCGCAGGGCAATGCCCAGGGACAGCAGGCATCGATGCAGTTCATCGAAGGTGTGGAACAGTATCAAGCGGCGGCAGAGCGGGCAGACCGCCGGGCAAACCGAGGTGTCAGTGCGGGCGATCGCTTCATCCATTTTCTGGGGGGGCTGGTTGGACTGATGTTGCGGTTTGTTCTCTAGTGTCTCCTGAAGTCTTCATTACTGGAGCTTGGGTGCTTTGCTGTGGAGCATTTGGCTGATTTATGTGAGTTACCTTTTTTGCAGCGACGCTCCTCCGGGTGAGTCGTTGCTGCAAGTGCGGCCAGAAACATGGCAGGAGGCGATCGCCCTCAGCCTCAATTTTTGGTGTGTGTTGCCCGCCTTGTTGCCAGGAGTTGCCCCCGTCTTGAACCCAGCGTTCGAGGGTCTGTTTAACCTGACGGTGACCTGGGGCTTGTTATTTTGGGGCTTTGCGGTGGATGGTCGTGACCAGCGCTTTCCGCTGTTGCCCTTTTTGCTGGGCACGGCCTTTCTGACCAATGTGTTTTACTTGCCCTGGTTGGCTCTGCGGCAGTCTGATTCCATCTCACCCCTACAGCCTCCCCTCTCCCCACTCGAACGGTTCACTGAAAGTCGGTTTTTCCCGATTCTGCTGACGGTTGTTGGGTTGGTGGCCTGTCTCTGGGCGGCAGTGGCGCGTCCAGAGTTTGGCGCCTGGGGCGATCGCTGGCAGGCCCTCATGGCGCTAGTGGGAAGCGATCGCCTGGCGTTCTCCTTTGTGGTTGACCTGGGGGTGTTCTGGATCTTTCAAGCTTGGCTAGTACCCGATGATATGCAGCGCCGCAACTGGCGATCGTCGGTTGCGTTGTGGGTTGCTCGCCTGGTGCCATTTCTAGGACTCGTGTTTTATTTTCTCCGACGTCCGCAGATTGCCTACCATGCCGATGGTCAGGCTGCTCAGGTGTCTAAAACTGCCTGAACCGCTGCTTCTAGGGCGATCGCCACATGCGTCCAATGGGTTCCTCCCTGGCAAAACACCACGTAGGGTTCCCGCAGGGGGCCATCTGCCGAAAATTCGGAGGTGCTGCCGTCAATGAAGGTGCCACCTGCCATGACTAGCTCACTCTCGTATCCTGGCATTTCTGCTGGCACGGGTTGCAGGTAGGAGCCAATGGGCGAATAGTCTTGGATGGCCTTGCAGAAAGCAATCACCTTTTCTGGAGAACCAAGCTTAATGGCCTGGATCACATCTCGCCGGGGAGCCTCCGGCAAGGGATGCACCGGATAGCCCAAGGTATGAAACACGGTTGCGACTAGGTGGTTTCCCTTCAGGGCTTCCCCCACCATCTGCGGGGCTAGGAACAACCCCTGAAACAGCAGGCGGTTCTGGTCAAAGGTTGCACCACCCTCACTGCCAATGCCAGGGGAGGTGAGCCGACAGCAGGCTTTTTCCACTAAATCTGCTCGGCCTGCGACATACCCACCTGCCGTGACAATCGTGCCACCTGGATTTTTGATCAGAGAGCCAGCAATCAGGTCGGCGCCTACCGCAGGTGGCTCTCGGTCGGCTACAAACTCTCCGTAACAGTTGTCTACAAAGCAAACGGTGTCGGGGTTCTGCTGCTTCACCAGGTCAACGATTTTGGCAATATCGGCGATCGCCAGACTATGCCGCCACGTGTAACCACAGGAGCGCTGGATCAACACCATCCGAGTTTGGGGTCGTATGGCAGTCGCCAGGGCTGACCAATCTATGGTTCCCTCCGGGGTAAGGTCTAACTGGCGGTAAGCAATACCAAAGTCCTTGAGTGACCCCTGCCCCTCACCCCGGATGCCAATTACTTCCTCCAAGGTGTCGTAGGGTGCACCAGCAACCGCGAGCAGTTCATCGCCAGGGCGGAGAACGCCAAACAGAGCGCACGTAATTGCATGGGTGCCTGATACAAACTGCACCCGCACCGCTGCGGCCTCGGCTCCCATGACGTCTGCAAAGACCTGATCGAAGACCTGTCGGCCCAGATCCCCATGACCATAGCCACTGACGCTGGAAAAATGGTGGACTCCGACTTGGTGGCGACGAAACGCATTTAAGACGCGCGCTAGGTTGAACTTGACCTGGGTGTCGATGCGAGCAAAGGTAGGCAGTAGGGTTTGCTCTGCATGACGCAACAGCGTTTGGCTGTCCATAGGGGCGTTTCCTGATGAGGGTGGCTCGGAACCCCCCGGCAAGGCTTGTGAACACTAGGACAGATGGGGCCATTGCCCAGCCTGCCCAGAACAAGGCCACAAACTTGGCCCTAGAGGGGGGGCGGAGTCTATTGTCGCGCAAATTGACCGCTGTCGTTATAGTGCTACGTGCATAGGTTAAGACAAAGCGCTTTGTCGGAACCCCCGCGCAGCATGGGTGGACGCTGTATTAAGTGACGCTATATCAAGTTGCGCGGGGGACTTCAGCATAAAACTCTGAGGCTGGCCAGTAATGGGCGATCGCCACCTTGGCCTGCACAATTACCACCCCTTCTGCTTGCAATTGCCGCTGTTGGTCAGGGAGATGTCGGGTTAGGAGCGTGCCATCTGCGCCAACAATGCGATGCACAGGCAGCGCGGGAGATGCTTGCTTCAACCAAGTGGGGATAGCCCGCGCATAACTCCGGGTGACTCCCAGAGCCAGTAACAGATTGGGGGTTGACACCACACGCCCTGGGGGAATACGCGCAACCAACGCCGCAAACCGTTCCCGCACGACCTCAGGAATCGCTGGAAACTCGATCGCCAGCGGCCTGACCTCCGCTCCACAGACCACGTCACCGCTTTGCACAACCATTGCCAGCATACCCCGGTTGCCACGAATGCGCCGAGTTAACCCTGGTTGGAGACGCTCTAACGAGGCACAGGGTTCACACCGAAAGGTCAACCGAATTTGCGCCGATCGCCCAATCTGTAGCACTTGCCCAGAACGAAACGTCTCAACCTCGCCCTCCAGCAAAAGATTCTCCTGCAAATCTCCTGCCCTTAAGCCAAACCGCTCGAGCGATGCAGTGCCTGCTAGCAAAACCTGTCGGGGACTCCCGACCTGGGCGCTGACATCTCCCACAATCCCCCAAGACTGCTGAAGGACAATTGCTTCCACAGGGGTAACAGGAGTACCGTGCGATCGCTTAATAAACAGAGCCGTAACTCGCATCCGCTTGAACAATGGTTTTGAGGTGTTAATCAGCGCTGCCAGAGGATCTCTCAGAACGGAACACCCACGAGAAACACCTCGAGGGGGCGTTGGAAAGCAGCGTTGCCCCCCAAGCTGGGGGGGAGACGCCATCCTCCCGATCTGCTCCGTTTGGGCGTAATCTCTAAAGAACCACGCTAAACAGAACCAAGCCCCCCTCCCCGGTTCGATCTCCTGATCCTGTGAGCTAAAATCTGAGCTAAACTAAGACGATTTTTGCTCTCCATACAATTCCCCTCGTAAAAGGTTCAAGCATGGCACTGACCGCTGGCGATGTCGCCCCTGATTTTACCCTCCCCGATAGCAACGGCAATCCTGTCACACTCTCCGACTTGCGCGGCAAGTGGGTGGTGCTTTACTTCTACCCCAAGGACGATACCCCCGGTTGCACCAAGGAAGCCTGTGGGTTTCGCGACGCCTTCGCAGACTACGAAGCGAAGGGAATTGTCATTTTAGGGGTCAACACCAACGATGCCAAATCTCACACCAAGTTTGTCACTAAATACAATCTTCCCTTCACGCTGTTGACCGACGCCGATGCCCAAGTCTCAACCCAGTACGACAGCTACGGCCTCAAAAAATTTATGGGCAAGGAATACATGGGCATCAGTCGGCATACCTTTCTGATTGACCCAGAGGGTAAGATCGCCAAGGTCTATTTAAAAGTCAAGCCGGAAGAGCATGCGGCACAAATCCTGGCAGATTTGGCAACATTGACTGCCTAGGGTTAGCATCAGTCGTCAGATACGCGGTTCGACTTTGTTGTTCTCCCCTTTTGACCTATGATTCGTCTCTGGCAGTACGTCCGCTCTGCCCTTGGTATTATCTTTCGCCACCCGATTACCGGGACTAGCATTATTCCGGTATTGCCCGATGGCCGCATCGTTCTCGTCAAGCGCCGAGACAATGGCTGCTGGTCACTCCCCGGAGGCGTAGTGGACTGGGGGGAAGACATTCCCACAACTGTGCGGCGAGAACTGGCAGAAGAGACTGGCCTAGAAGTGGTCAACTTGGGCCGACTCGTGGGGGTCTATTCCTCGCCAGGGCGCGATCCCCGCTTCCACTCCATCTGTGTTGTAATTGAAGCAACCGTGAAGGGGAATTTTCAAATCAAGGACAAAGGCGAAATTCTGGATGTGCAAGCCTTCACTCCCTCGGCAATTCCGCAAGGGACGCTGAGCCACGACCACGATCGCCAACTGCAAGACTATTTTGCCGGAGCCACAACCCTGGCCTAGCAGGGCCGGCGCAACTGTCGCCCTGCCATTCTTCTCGCAAGTCATGATAGCGTGGGAAATAGTCTAGGGGACGGATCATTCTCTGCGTCCGTTAATATCTATGGCTAATGTCTATGGCGCTACGCGCTCATGATATAACAAGCGTTTGCCAAAATTTCCAGAACTCAGGATGGCTCTACCCGTTCGCAACGTTCGTATTAGACTTTCTCAGGGGCAACTCTTCTGGCGTGAGGTGGGGCAAGGCAAAACAGTTGTCTTCCTTCACGGCGCTTGGTCCGAGGGAGATGAGTGGCTCCCCCTGATACAGGTATTGAGCGCAAAGTACCACTGTGTTGCACCTGACCTGCTGGGCTTTGGCGAGTCGGAACGCCCGCGACGGCGGTTTCACTATTCAATCGCGCAGCAGACAGAGTGCCTACAGGAGTTGCTGGAGGTGTTAAGACTAGGCCCGGTTATCCTAGTCGGGCATGGTTTAGGCGGTTGGATTGCTACCAGTTTCGCGCTACAACATCCAGACCAGGTGCAATCCCTGGTGTTGATTGCACCAGAGGGCGTGCAACCAAGGGAACTGGCCGGTCGATGGACAGCCGCTTGGTGGCTAACCCGACGCCCTCCTGTGCTGTATTGGGTGTTGAAAGGATTGTTGCCACTGGCTCGGCTGCTGGGCGCCCAGGGCATTGACCAAGTGCTGCGACAGCGGCGTCGATGGGTGCGATCGCCCATTGGCTGCAAACTCCTGTTTAACCGGCAGGCCTCTGACATTCGCCGCGAGCTAGTGCAAGACCAACTCGATTGGCTGAAGCTGCCTGTGTTGCTGTTGCAGGGCGATCGCGCTGCCAACACCACGGCTATCCTGACTCGTGCCTACGGCAAAGCCCCTCAGGCAAGGGTGCAATTGCTAGCGGGCGGAGATGACTTGCTGGACACTTCAGTGGAGGCGATCGCTCAAGCCATGCAAGCGTTTCTCAACGATCGGCACACGCCTCCACCAGACTCAGCAAGCAATTGATTCATCGATTGATTCATCGTCAGTCCTAACCTGCATTCAGCAGTTAGCTACCCCCTGACACCTCACCAGTATGTCAAGTCCAGCAATTCTTCTTGTGGCCTGCGAGTGTTCTTCTAAGAATTGCTGTAACAGTCTGAAAACCGCTATAGGATGCTAGAAAACGTCAGTTCTGGTTAAGCGGGTTTCAGCTTATCCCGAGTTCACGTTAGAAAGATAGTATGCTAAACTTAGTAGCTATTGATTCTTGAGGGCATTCGTGCTCATCTATCGAGAGTCGCAGCTGTAGGGCGGCATAGCCAAGTGGTAAGGCAGAGGTCTGCAAAACCTCCACTCCCCAGTTCGAATCTGGGTGCCGCCTTTCCTAGGACTGGTGTGTAGCAAAACCGTAGAGTTGCGTGAGGTGGGGGGCAGGGAATGCTATCTTCCCTACTTTTCCTGATTTTCCGCCCGCTTCGCCCGTTTTCTGGTCAACTCCACACTCACCCTGCCGCCGAAATCGGGGATGGGGGGACTCACCTTAAACAAGCGGACGCGCACCTGTTCAAGGCGTTCGTCTTCCAGCACAAGCTCGGCGATCGTGGCAGCAAGGCGTTCAATCAGGGCGTAGTCTTTTGTTTTGATGTGGTGTTGAATTCTCTGGACAACATTCACGTAGTTGAAGGTGTCTTCAATGCGATCGCTCGCTCCCGCTGGCGACAAATCCATCCATACGGTCAGATCGACCTCATACCATTGGCCCAGCGCTCGCTCTTCAGGAAACAGCCCGGTGTATCCATAGACACGAATTCCGTGAATGTGTAAGCAATCGGTCATGCTTTGGCACCGAATCATTGAGCAGCGGTCACAGATCCCGGTGGGTGTAGACTTTGGCATTCTTGCCAGAGAAGTCTGCAACAGTATGCCCTGCGCCAGTCACCCAGTATTTGTAGGTGACGAGTCCCTCTAGCCCGACGGGGCCACGGGGCGGCATTTTTTGAGTGCTGATGCCGACTTCGGCACCAAACCCATAGCGAAATCCATCCGCAAAGCGAGTTGAGCAATTGTGGAAGACCCCAGCCGCATCCACGTCTGTCATAAATTTCTGTACGGTAGCATCCGCTTCACTCACAATCGCTTCTGTGTGGCGTGAACCGTAACGATTAATGTGTGCGATCGCATCCTCTACATCATCTACGATTTTGATCGCAAGGATCAGATCACTGTATTCCGTCGCCCAGTCAGTCTCCGTTGCTGGCTTCAACGCAGGGGCAATCTGCAACGTGTGTTCGTCTCCCCGTAGCTCCACCTGCTTCTCTTGGAGGGCAGGGATCACCGCGTGCAGAAATTGGGGCGCGATCGCCCGATGCACTAACAGCGTCTCGATTGCATTGCAGGCCGATGGGTACTGCGTCTTGGCATCCACCGTAATTCTGACTGCTTGCTGCAAATCCGCCGCTTGGTCCACATAAAGATGACAGATGCCATCAGCATGGCCCAGCACTGGAATTTTTGTGTTTTGTTGGACAAACCGCACAAAGGAATTAGACCCTCTGGGGATGATCAGATCCACGTAAGAATCGAGTTGCAACAACGCCAGTGTTTCTTCCCGCGTGGTCAACAGGCGCACGACGGCAGGGTCAATCTCTGCTTGTTGCAGGCCTGCATGGATGGCTTGGGTCAGGGCTGCACAGGAACGGACCGCCTCCTTGCCTCCCTTTAAGATCACGCCATTGCCCGACTTGATGGCCAGCGATGCAATTTGCACCAGGGCATCGGGACGCGATTCAAAAATGACGCCCACCACCCCCAACGGACAGGTGATCCGCTTCAACACCAGTCCATTGGCCAGTTCCCGATGGATCTGCACACGCCCCACGGGGTCTGCCAGCCGTACCACATCGCGCACTCCCGCAATGACCCCCGCTAGCTTCTCGACGTCTAACTTCAGCCGTTCGTAAAGCGGTTTGGCCAGTCCCTCTGCTAAAGCGGCGTCGCAGTCGGCCTGATTGGCTGCGAGGATGGTGGGGACAGCAGCTTCTAAAGCCTGGGCGATCGCCGCCAATGCCTGGTTGCGCTGCTCTGTCGAGAGGCTGGCTAGCTTGCGGGCGGCTGTTCGCGTTTGTTGCGCCAGGGTTGAGAGGTCGGCAGTGGTGACGGGTAAAGCGGTCATGATGGCAAGAATTGAGATCACTTTACCAGGGTAGACAAAAACCGAGACGCTTGGGAATTCCGCTGCGCTACCCTCGATCACGGCGATAGCCCGTCCATGTCCTAGGAGACTGGCGTGAGCATCAAATCCTTGCGATGCGTGACGGCTAGCGTCTAACGCATCCTGCCCTAGGGACACGGTTGAATGGCGAGTCCCTAGGGATCGAGAATTGAATCACCCTGAGCAATCACCCCAAAGACACCAAGCCCACACCCCTTAACTCTCAGTGCCCTCCGTGTCTCCGTGGTGCTGTTGATGATGCTAAATTCCTTCCCATGCTTCCGGGCAGAGAAAATGCTCTTGTCGCCAGCTTGTCAGGACGCCAAGGGCATCACAATTCAGGGCAGGTCGTGCAGGATCTCACCCAGCATTTCGACAATTTGGTCAATCTGCTGCTTTTCAATGATCAGCGGCGGAGACAGTGCGATGATATCCCCCGTGGTGCGGATCAGTAACCCCTTTTGGTAGGCCCGCAGGAAGGCATCAAAGGCACGAGCGGTGGGCTTTCCGGGGATGGCCTCCAGTTCAATGCCAGCCACTAGCCCCAGGTTACGGATATCAATGACATAGGGCAGCCCCTTGAGAGAATGCACTGCTTCCTGCCAGTAGTCGGCCAGACTATTGGCCCGATCGAACAGCCCTTCCTCGTTGTAGATATCGAGAGTGGCGATCGCCGCTGCACAGGCCACCGGATGTCCGGAGTAGGTATAGCCGTGGAAGAATTCGATGGCGTTGTTTGGCGCATTCATAAATGCGTCATAGATGCCTTGACGGACGAACACTGCCCCCATGGGCACCGTCCCATTTGTGATTCCCTTGGCGACAGTAATCATGTCGGGCACCACCCCGAAGTAATCAGCAGCAAAGGGAGCGCCCAAACGACCAAAGCCCGTAATCACTTCATCAAAAATCAGCAGAATGCCATACTTATCGCAAATTTGACGTAACCGTTGCAGGTAACCCTTTGGTGGGATCAGCACCCCCGTCGAACCAGCGACTGGCTCAACAATCACAGCCGCAATATTGCTGGCATCGTGCAGGGCGACGATGCGCTCTAGCTCGTCTGCTAGGTGTGCGCCCCAGTCGGGTTGCCCCTTGCTGAAGGCTTGGTGTTGCAGATTAAAAGTGTGGGGCAGGTGATCCACTCCCGGTAGGAGCGAGCCAAAGAACTTGCGGACGGTGGAAATGCCACCCACAGAGATGCCGCCAAAGTTGACCCCGTGGTAGCCCCGTTCCCGACCGATCAGACGGGTGCGGGTCCCTTCGCCGCGCACCCGGTGGTAGGCGATCGCAATCTTCAGCGCACTCTCCACCGCTTCAGAGCCAGAATTGCCAAAGAACACATGATCAAACTGTCCTGCCGGAGCAATCTTGACCAGCCGATCTGCCAGTTCAAAGACCACATCGTGGCCCATCTGGAACGTTGGCCCAAAGTCCAAAGTATTCACTTGTCGAGCAACCGCTTCCGCAATCTTGGCGCGGCAGTGACCAGCATTGACACACCACAGGCCTGCTGTGGCATCGAGCACTTGTCGTCCATCCTCGGTCGTGTAGTGCATATCTTTGGCCGACACGAAGATGCGTGGATGGGCCTTGAACTGGCGGTTAGCCGTAAAGGGCATCCAAAACGCTTCTAGTTCTGGCCGCATTTCCGGTGCGATGGCAGGATGGGTTAACTCTTGAACCATAGTTTAACGAACGCTCCTGGCGGTTGCTTTTCACAGTGAGGCAGGGATGCTCTGGCAACGGTTTATGCTTCATAAAATTGCCTGATACGGCTATCATTCTACTCCTGCGTTGGGAGCGCCTGCCTTACCTGGTCGTATACCTTTACACTCGATGCCTGAACACGGCTGATTGAACCGAGGCTTTTTTGCGTGAGAGCCACATTCCGTGCGGTTCTCAGGTAAAAAATCAGACTGGGATTCAGCTAGGCTTTCGAGTGATCGCTGCTCATTGTCACGTGGCCTGTGACAAAATCGCTATACATGAGAATCAGGCTAAAACCGTTCTAGTGTTGGGAAAGCTTGATGGGCGTGCGATCGCGCTGCTTCACCACAGGTTTTGGGGGTGGGGAAGAGCTTGTCAGGGTTTGCCAACCCTTTGGGGTTAAATACACTGCGGACAAATTGCATGGTTTCCAGATCCGTTTCGCTAAACATCTCTGGCATATAGCATTTTTTATCAGCGCCAATCCCGTGTTCGCCTGAAATGCTGCCGCCCACACGAACACATAGTTTCAAGATGTCGCCGCCCAGTTCTTCCACCTTTTCGAGTTCGCCGGGAATGGCATTGTTGTAGAGGATCAAGGGATGCAGGTTGCCATCGCCCGCATGAAACACATTGGCAACGCGATAACCATGCTGCTGGCTGAGTCGCTCAATCTCCTGCAAAACATACTGTAACTTGGTGCGAGGAATCACCCCATCCTGCACATAGTAGTCGGGACTAATTTTACCCATGGCAGCAAAGGCTGCTTTTCGCCCTTTCCACAGTGTCAGGCGCTCCTCTGGATCGGTGGCAGTGCGGATGCTGCGGGCACCATTGTTGCGGCAGATCGCTGCGACCTGCTGACTGTTTGCAGCAACCTCCACCTCTAACCCATCCAGTTCAATCAATAAGATTGCCGCAGCATCGCGGGGGTAGGCGTTCGTGCCGACTACATCCTCCACGGCATTAATGCTGAAGTTATCCATCATTTCCATGCCGCCAGGAATGATGCCACTGCTAATGATGTCAGAGACTGCCTGCCCCGCTGCTTCTATACTGGTAAAGTCAGCCAGCAAGACGTGAATTGCTTCAGGGACTTTGACAATCCGGAGAGTGACCTCTGTGGCAATGCCCAGAGTTCCCTCAGAGCCAACAAACACTCCTGTCAGGTCATATCCTGGCATTTCCGGCAGCTTGCCCCCCAGATCGACGATGGAACCATCGGGCGTCACCACTTTCAGCCCTAGGACGTGGTTTGTTGTGACGCCATATTTCAGGCAATGAACGCCGCCTGAGTTTTCGGCTACATTGCCACCGATGGAGCAGATGATTTGACTAGAAGGATCGGGAGCATAGAAAAAGCCACCGCCGCTGACAGCCTGCGTCACCCAGTTGTTGATCACGCCGGGCTGAACCACCACCCGCTGGTTCTCAAAGTCAACCTCCAAAATTTGCTTCATCAAAGCGGTGACGATGAGCACAGAGTTTTCGATTGGGAGAGCACCACCCGACAACCCGGTGCCGGAGCCACGGGCAACAAAGGGGACTTGGTGGCGATCGCAAATTTTCACCACTGCGGCCACTTGCTCCGTGGTGCGCGGCAACGTCACCACGGCTGGACGTTGCTTGTAGCTCGTCAGCCCATCGCACTCATACACCAGCAGTTCTTCCTTACGGCGCACCACACCATCTTCCCCCAGCACCGCTTCAAACTCTCGGATGATGGGTTGCCAGTCGCGTTGGGGCGGGGGGGTGAGGGTCAGCATAGGGATTAGCAGTGATGGCGACAGCGTGAACAGTCAACGGATGGTTTGGATGGTATGTATTGATCCTAGCGTGTTTCGCAACCCCAGAGATTGGGGAGTATTGCTTCCAGCCATGCTCAGGATGAACACCAGACGGCTAAAATGCGAATTGCTGCATGGCTGCATCCAAATCGGATGAGTGGGGGTGAGGGGCACAGGCCGTGGGCTTCTCACCTCAATAATCATGGCGTCAACGGCAACGCCGATGCTGCGTCAGTTACTCGGCCAGCGGCAGTTCAATCTCAAACCGAGTGCCCCGCTGGGTGTCTAGGGTGAGCGTTCCCCGCAGCTGGCGAACTAGGCCATACACGATGTGTAAGCCAAGGGATTCGCTGGTCTTCCAGTCAAAACCAGCGGGCATACCAATGCCGTCATCGGCGATCACCAAGATCACCCGATCGACTGCGGTGGTTGAGGGCCGCAGCCAAATTGTGATAGTCCCCGCTTGATGTTTGGGGAACGCATACTTCAGGGCATTGGAAACCAGTTCATTAATGATCAGACCACAGGGAATGGCGAGGTTCAGCTTGAGAGCAATGCTGTCTGTTTCAACCGTGGTGTGTATGAGCGATGGGCTAACACCGTAGGCACGAAACAAGATCTGCACTAATTTACGCACATAGTTGCCAAAATCAATTTGGGCAAAATTCGAGGATTGATAAAGCTGTTCATGGATGAGTGCCATGGATTGAATGCGATGCTGCGTCTCTTGGATGAGACTGGTAATTCGCTGATCCTCTGCCCGACCCATCTGCAAACGCATCAGGCTAGAAACAATTTGCAAGTTGTTTTTCACTCGATGGTGAATTTCTTGCAGGAGCACTTCCTTTTCGGCCAAGGAGGCCCGCAGTTCTTGCTCAACCCGTTTACGTGCTGTGATATCTTCGCTGATGGCTAAGGAATAGATAGGTGTGCCGTTGGCATCGCGCAGCAACGACAACGTGAGATTCACCCAAACAGGTTCTCCCGTCTTTTTCACGAGGCACTTTTCCATCTGGCAGCAGGTCGCGTGTCCAGTCAGGAGTAATTGCATTTGTTGCTGGTCTAAGGCTAGATCCTCGGGGGCAGTGATGTCTGCTAAGGTCAGCCCAGGCAGTTCGGCTGCGCTATAGCCCAGCAGGTCAAGCCAGGCAGGATTGACCTTGACCATGGCTTGGTCTGCCAAGCGCATCAGGCCAATGGGGGTTGGGCTGTGCTGAAAGATGCTCCGAAACAGGTCTTCTCGCTCGCGTAGCGCCTCTTCTGCAGCTTTGCGATCGCTCACATCCATCGAGATGCCAATCAGCTTCACGGCATTGCCGGCCTCGTCGTAGAGGTAAGAGGCGCGGCTGAGGTGCCAGCGGTAAGAGCCATCGGGCATCATGACTCGCCGTTCATCTTCGCAGAAGGTCCGTTGCTGGCGGGCTTCCTCTTGTAAGTTTTGGATGTGTTCCCGGTCTTCGGGATGCACCCGGCTCCAGTAAAAGCTGGCCGTGGGATAGGGGGCAACCTCGTGCCCCTGCTGGTCGAGCACCCGCCCCTGAGCATCGCTGCAAAACCCTAGCATGGCATACACCTCCGGAGACCAGTACTCCCGCCCTGTGATGCAGTCTACTTCCCAGACGCCCATGTGTGCGGCCGCCAGTGCCAGTTGCAACCGGGTTGTCTGCTCTTGGACTCGCTGTTCTAGCACTTGGTTGAGGTGTTGCACTTGCTGAAACAACTGGGCCTGTTGGATGGCGATCGCCAACTGACTAGCAACGGCCTCTGATAATTCCACCTGTTCTTCCGTCCAAGAAAAATTTTCGCGTTGAGCCAATTGGCCCAAGCATCCCCAGATTGTTTCCCCAACCATCAATGGAATCAACAACCAACTGCCTGGAAAACGTTTGGCTATACGTTGATTTAATGGGTCATTAATGCTGCTTGTTTGATCAATCCGGATAATTTCTCCATGTTTCAGTCGTTCACTCAAAGGATTATTGACATCTGGAATTTCAACCCCGACGGAACTGGGGATTACATCACTAAGCTGGGCGCTGACCAAGACTCGCCAACACTGCTGCTCTGGTAAGTATTGGATGAGATTCGTCTGCTCAATCTGCAACAATTGAACCATCGCTTGGGTCGCTGTGGCAAAGATAGTGTCAAGCTCAAGTGAGTTGCGGATCATCTGGACGACCCGACTCAGTGCCCGCTCCTGCTCTGCTTTGGTGTGCAACTGCTGTTCCACCTGTTTGCGATCGCTGATATCCCGCAAGATTGCTGTGAAGATGACTTCTCCGCCAATTTCGAGACGAGAAATAGAGGCTTCTGCTGGAAATTCTGTGCCATCTTTGCGTCGTCCAAACGCCTCACCCCGTTCAGCCATGCGACGGGCCGTGCGGTCTTGCGATCGGTCAAACTGGTGGACATGACTACGGTGGGGACTGATAAACCGTTGGGGAAGCAGGATATCGAGTGGGTGCCCCAAGACTTCGGCGGCGGTGTAGCCAAAAATGGCTTCAGCCCCTTGGTTGAACAAGGTAATTTGTTGTTGTTCATTGATGGTAATGATGGCATCGCTGGCAATGTCGAGAATTGCCGCAAACCGGGTCTGTGACTTTTGCAGCGCTAGTTCAGTCTGCTTGCGATCGCTGATGTCACGCATCCCCCCTACGATCCGCATCGGCTGACCTGCCGCATCACAGATCACCAGCGAACTGTCAAGCACCCACTTATAGCTGCCGTCCTGACAGCGTAGGCGGTATTCTTCCACAAAGTGGGGCACCTCACCGCGTAGCAGGGCATCATTGACCGCCGCAATGCGGTCACGGTCATCGGGGTGAATGGTGTTGAGCCACCACTCCCTGGAATCAATCACGTCTCCAGGGCCATAGCCAAAGATGGCCAACCAGCGAGGCGACCAGCGCGTGACTCCAGTCACTAAATCGACATCAAACGTGCCATCATGCGTCGCTTCCATCACTAGTTGCGAACATGCCTCAGCGTGACGCAGTTGTGCTTCCAACTCAGCCACTCTGCTGCGCAATTTCGCGTTCTCGACTCGCAGGGCTTGTTCCTCTGTCAGAGGCAGATCCAATGCCTGATCGGTGCATGCGTCAGGATTGATTGAAGAGGAGAGAGAGGAGTCAGAAGGATGCATAAAGCGTTGAATTAAGATGTACCGCGGTACGAATTGAAATCAGTCCAAAGCCCTGGCCAGCATCTGTTGAGTCTGTTTTGACCATCCAAATACCAGATCGGCGATTCGTTCAAGACACGTCGCAAAGGAATGGAAAATGAGTCATCTGGGTAGACACTTTTTCCCTAGGTTTTCCCTAGGGAGTTTATAGATTTTCCCTAGGGGAGTTTATAGGTTTTCCCTAGGGAGTTTATAAGGTTGGACAAGCCTGCACTCCCCTTGAAAGTGTTGTGTCTAATTTAGCGTTGATGTCTGCTTGCAGCAAGCAAAGCAGGGTATGCCCATGCGTTGAGACGAATTGGGTGCGAAGACTAATTCCAGAAACTAGTCTAGAAACTAGGGCGACAGATGGGGGCAAAGGGGGGCTATCCCCTTGTGGAAAAGTCCTCTGCCTTCTTCCCTTCAGATTTGTCGTAGGAGTTTGAAGAATTGAGATAACTGCTTGGTGTTGAATGATTCTTTTTCAGGGGAACTCTAGGTCTGTAAAAATCCTGGCCGAGTCAACTTGCTTCAGCCTTATGTTCCCTCTCCCAAAGCGATCGCATGATCTCTCTGAACCAAGCACCTGCAATCGACAATCCCCTGCCTCACCAGCCACAACGGTTTCGCGCAGTGTCCTGACGCGCTTGATTGTGGGTGGGACGACGCTAGTTGTCGGGATGGCTGCCTACTTCAGCTACCAGGTTGTGCGCAGTGCAACCTTAGAAAATTTAAAGCAAAATGCTTTGCTGAAAGTGAATATTGGGGCCAACGAGATTGACCAATGGATTGCGCTCAGACGGTCAGAAACAGAAGCGATCGCCAATGCCCCCATTACCCAAACCATGGACTGGGAAGCGATCGCGCCCTATTTTAAGGCTGAACATCAACGACTCCAGTCTTTCGAGCCATTGTTGGGGATTATTGACCAGGAAGGACAATTTTTTAATCTCCTCAAGGGAAAGACCACTATTAACCTGAGCGATCGCCTCCACTTTCGACGCGGCATGGCAGGGCAGTCAACGGTTATGGACCCGATCATTTCACGGGTGAATGGTAAGCCTATTATTGTGTTTGCGGCCCCAATCTGGTCTGCCTCCCCTCAGGCCCCCACCAGAAAACCCATTGGTGTTGTGAATGCGCCCGTGAGTCTTGAGCGGATCACTACAGTGGTGCAGAATTTAACTTATGGAGACAACAGCTATGCCTTTGCGCTGAATTCTAAGGGGGAAGCAATTACCCATCCGAACCGGGCATTCATGTCCACCCTAGAAAAGCCTGCTCCTAGCCTAACGACGGCTCAAGACCGAGGCTTGGCACTGATCGCCAACAAAATGGTCGAACGCCAACAGGGCATTGAGTTAGTCACGCTAGATGGGCAGGAACAATACGTCGCTTTTCTGCCACTCCAAGAGGCCAACTGGTCCGTTGCCTTGGTTATCCCCAAAGCGGCGATCGAGTCTCAACTCAAGCTGCTTGATGGCATTGCCTTCGTTGTTTTGCTTTTGGCTGGCTCACTCATTGGCGTTTTGGTCTATGTGCAATCGACGGAACAAGCGCAACTCAAACGCTCCAAACTGGCAGCAGATGCGGCAAACCAGGCTAAGAGTGAATTCCTCGCAAACATGAGCCACGAGTTGCGCACACCCCTGAATGGCATCCTTGGGTATGCCCAAATTCTCGGACGCTCGAAGACACTCTCTGAAAAAGAACGGCACGGGATTCATATTATTTACCAGTGTGGTTCCCATCTGTTAACCCTGATTAATGATGTTCTGGATCTCTCGAAAATTGAAGCTCGCAAACTAGAACTGACTCCTAAGGCGATTCACTTTCCCGCTTTCTTGCAAAGTATTGTCGAGATCTGCCGCATCCGGGCCGAACAAAAGGGCATTGAGTTTACTTGCAATTTTGATGATCAATTACCTCTGGGCCTGGAGGTTGATGAGAAACGCCTGCGGCAGGTGTTGATTAACTTGATTGGTAACGCAATTAAGTTTACCGATCAGGGGTCAGTGAATTTTACGGTGGAGGCAGTCGAATCGACTACTCCAGGAAAAAGCCGGATCAAGTTTGCGATCGCAGACACTGGCGTGGGAATTGCCCCGGAGCATATGCAACGGTTGTTCCAGGCGTTTGAACAGGTGGGCGATCGCAAGCGGCAGTCAGAGGGTACGGGCCTAGGACTGGCCATTAGCCAGCAAATTGTGCAACTGATGGGAGGCCAGATTCAAGTTAAGAGCCAACTGGGTGTGGGCAGCGATTTCTGCTTTGAGGTGGACTTGGCGATCGCCCATGACTGGGTGCAGCAAAGCACCATTGATGCAGGGCGACGCATTGTTGGATACACCGGACAACGACGGCACCTCCTGATCGTGGATGATCGCCTAGAAAACCGTATGGTCTTGGTGCATTTGCTGGAACCCCTTGGCTTTACCCTAACAGAGGCTGAAAACGGGGTAGAAGCCCTAGCAACACTTCAGCAAGCCCTCCCCGACTTAGTGATCACCGACCTAGCCATGCCAGAGATGGATGGCTTTGAGTTGCTCCGGCAGATTCGCCAAACCGAACGACTCCGATCATTAAAAGTACTTGTGTCTTCCGCATCAGTTGCCCACAGCGATCAGCAAATGGCACTCAACGCTGGTGGTGATGACTTTCTTAGCAAACCTGTCGATGCCAACGACCTGTTTTCTTTGCTGGCAGCCCATCTAGATCTGGAATGGATCTATGAAACCGTAACGACTCACCCCACTCAGACCTCAGCCACGGCAACGGAGATCGTTTTGCCAACGCGAGAACACCTGACTGAATTCCTTGCACTCGCCCAACAGGACAATCTGCAAACCTTGCGTCAGTGCTTGGAAGCACTGGTGCAGTCTGATGCCCAATATGCTGGCTTTGCTGCACCAATCTTGCAACTGACTAAACAATTCAAAGGAGAACAGATCGAAGAATTGTTGCAACAGCATCTTGAAGAGGTAAAAGATGATGCAAACTGAAGGACGAATTTTAGTAATTGATGATACGCCAGCTAACTTAGAAGTTGTGAGTGAAGTCCTCACGGCGGCAGGGTATACGGTTGCAACTGTGCTCGATAGTGAACGAGCACTGAAGCGCATCCCGACCCATCCGCCTGACCTCATTCTGCTGGATGTGCAAATGCCTGGAATGGATGGGTTTGAAACCTGTCAGCGGCTTAAGGCTGAACCGTCTACTGCGACAATTCCTGTCATTTTTATGACGGCCCTGTCTGACACAGAGAGCAAAATCAAGGGGTTCTCCCTCGGTGCTGTGGACTACATCACTAAACCGTTTCAAGCAGAAGAACTGCTAGTCAGGGTCAGCACCCATCTTAGGCTGCACCACCTGACGAAAGACTTGGAACAGCGGGTGATAGAACGGACCCAGGCGTTGCAGTCTGCCTTGGATCAGCTTTCACAGTTTCAACTGCAACTGGTGCAGAGTGAGAAGATGGCATCGTTGGGGAATCTTGTCTCAGGCGTTGCCCATGAAATCAACAATCCTATCGGTTTTTTGAATGGCAGCATTAACAATGCTAGGGACTATGTGCGTGATCTGTTGGCGCATCTAGCGCTTTATCAGCAGCACTATCCCACACCAGCCGCAGCTATTCAAAACCATGCGGCAGAGATTGACCTGGAATTTTTGACCGAGGACTTACCAAAGTTGCTGGATTCGATGGAGGGAGCCGCCGATCGGATTAAGTCCATCAGCATCAGTCTGCGTACCTTTTCCCGTGCAGACGCTGAGCATAAGGTCTGTGCAAACCTACACGATGGGATTGACAGCACCTTGTTGATTTTGAAGTATCGCCTCAAAGCGAATGAGTTTCGTCCGGCGATCGCAGTCATCCAAAACTACGGTGAGTTACCGCCAGTTGCATGCTTTCCTGGTCAACTCAACCAGGTATTTATGAATATCCTGGCAAATGCGATCGACATCTTTGACGAGATGGCACAAGCTCAGTCCTATGACTATCTAGAGGCCAACCCACAACAAATTACCATTCGCACCTCGGTCGTGGAAGACCGGGTCCAGATTGCGATTCGGGATAATGGAAAAGGGATGAGCGAAGCGGTCAAAGCACGCATCTTTGACCATCTATTCACGACGAAGGAGGTTGGTAAGGGGACGGGGTTGGGACTGGCGATCGCCCGTCAAATTGTGGTTGAGAACCATGGAGGCAATTTAAGTTGCACGTCTAGTCTGGGTCGGGGCACCGAGTTTTTGATTGAACTGCCCCTGACTCCGACGTGCAGCCAAGAGAGCATGGCTTGATTCAACGTCAGTTCGAGTGCGGATACAGCACACCCACTCGGCTACCTCGGTAGCTGGCATCACCTGTTGGTTCTCAAAATTTCCGGATCAGGGCCTTCATCAACTGTTGATCACAGTGCAGCAGTGATCCCAGCACAGAAGACCGTCTTCCTTTGGAATGATGGCTGCAATTCTCGTTCAACAGGAAGCCCCCCCCTATGAACAACCAATTGTTACAAGCAGTGATCGAAGGATTTATTGATGGAATTTTGATTGTGACAGAGCAGCGAGACGTGATTTCTGCCAACCAACTGGCGCGTCAAATCTGCCACGCCATCTCTCCTGAATGCGGCTCGCTGGCGCAAGTCCCACAATCTATCTGGCAGATCTGCCAGAGTTTAATTAAAAATCGATCGCTCTATTCCAATCCCTCCATCATGATTGATGATGTGATCCTGACGGCTCAGGGCAGTCAGGTGCGCATCCGTGTCCGCTGGATTGACCTCAGTAGTGTTGGTCAACCCTGCCTGATGGTGACCTTGGAAGACCGCGTACAGACTGCTCAGAAGATGGCGATCGCCGCCCAGGAGCACTACGGCCTGACCCGTCGTGAGGCTGAGGTATGGTTTCTGCGGCAGGCAGACTGCACCTATAAGGCGATCGCTGAACAACTCCACATCACCGTCGATACGGTGAAAAAGCATATCCGCAACATCAACGCTAAACGTGATGCTTACCATTGGGCACAGGAATAGAAAAAGCAGCGTTGCTTAAGCCAAATATGAGTGTTTGAGTGAGGGGCGTACTCCGTGCGCCCCTCACTCAAACACTCATCGCTTAGATCAGCAACGCCTGATAGGAAAAAGCCTGCTGGCTACAACACTTGCTAGCTCCATTAGCGCAAGTTCGACGAGGAGCGATTGAATTCAACGTCAGTTGAGGATAGGTTGAAGCCCTTGCTGTTCTGAATGCGACACGCACGAAACAGCCAGAGCTTTGGGACACTGCGCGGTGCCCCAAAACCCGCCTAACCTGAACTGATGTTCAATTAAGACTCTCCCCCAGCAGAGGAACCAAAGCGATAGCCTTTGCCATAGACCGTGTGAATGAGCGGAATTTCGCGAGTGGCTTCAATTTTGCGGCGCAGCAGTCGAATCTGGGCCGCTAGTGCATTACTACTGGGTTTCTCATCCTTACCCCAGAGGTGTTCCTCAATTTGGCTATGGGTCAGCAACTGGTTGGGGTGTCGCATAAAGTAGGCCAGCAACTTACTTTCCTTCTCTGAAAGTTCGATGGTGCGATCGCCCCGGTAGGCCACTTGGTTTTCCAGGTCCAGCTCTAAGTCCTCAACGCGCAGCCGTTGCCCTGGGGTGCCCACGTCCAGGGTCGGTGGTCGCCGCAGGAGCGCCCGCACTCGTGCCAACAGTTCCCGCAGTTCAAACGGTTTGACCAAGTAGTCGTCAGCCCCTGCGTCCAGCCCCGCCACTCGGTCGTCAATAGTGTCCTTAGCGGTCAAGAAAAGGACGGGGGTGGTGTCTCCCTGCGATCGCAACTGCTGACAAATTTCCAACCCGCTTAGGTGCGGCAGCATCCAGTCCAGGATCAACAGGTCATACTGCCCCTGACGAGCTAACCGACTACCTTCGGCGCCATCGTGCGCCACGTCCACACGGTAGCCCTCCCGTGCCAGCGCCCGACTGAGCGCCCCGGTCAGTTCCACTTCATCGTCCACAAGCAAGATCTGCATGGGGCTTATTTTAGCGCCAAGTTCTTACCGGACACAGCGGATCCGCTCAATTAACCGATCTCGCATGGTGCGGTCTTGGATCAAGCCAGCGGTCTGTAGGGCAGCGGCGGGTTGGCCCAGTTCGGCGTAGTGGAGGGCGATCGCCTCTAGCACACTCGACCGGTCAAACTCGTCTTCAATCTCTAGGGTCGTGATGGGGTTGCCCTGGGGGTCGTAGTCCCGGACAAAGGTTTCAACCCGGCGTTCGGGGTCGGGAATGGTGCGAGCGATGCTGACGGCCCGGTTGAGCAGAGTAGTTGCCAACTGAGGATTGCCCATCACAACGGTCTGACGCACTAGGTTGAGCAAGAGTCTGGCGCGGTTCTGGGGCACGGTCATGGCATCGAGGGCCTGCAGGGTAGCGGTGTAACTGCCGGCAGCAATGGCGCGATCGCCCAAGGCAAATAACTGGGCATTGCGCTCGTTCTGGCTGCGTATGGTGCGGGCAAGCTGGACAGCCTTTTCGTATTCCCCAGCGGAAATCAGAGAAAAGGTGAGGCTAGTGAGCGCAGCAGCATTTTGCTGGGGATTCTGGATGGTTTGGGTGGTCTGCTGGGCAAGGGCAAGGGTTTGGTTAACGTAAGCGGTTTGACGGCTAATACTGGCGGTGTAGGCCAGGTTGCCTAGGGCCCGCACCTGATCTGCGGGGGCGGGAATGGCCCGGGCTTGTTGCAAAGCTCGCTCAAATACCTGGTTTGCCGCTGGATTGCCCCCCTGCCAGAGGAGATGGGCGATTGCCCCCTGCAACCGCACCCGCTGCACCCTAGCAGTGGCGGGGAGTTGTTCGACCAGTTGTAGGGCTGTCTGGGTTTGATTGGCCCGCACATAGGTGGCGGCGATCGCCTGTAATGCTTGCACTCGCTGGTCAGGATAGATCGCTGGAATCGCTTGCACGGCCCGCAGGGCCAAGTCAAACTGGTGCCGTGCTGCTGTTTGCTGGGCAATTTTGATGAGCAGCTCATTTTGAATTGCCGGAAACTGGTTAGAGACTTTTGCCTCCGCGAGTTGAATCGCCAGTTCGTAAGCCTGGGCTGCGATCGCCCGTTCCATGCCCTCACTGGCTTCCAAGGCGCCCCAGTCATTGGCCATCTGCCGCATGGCTGCGATCGCTTGCTGATTGGCCGCCGTTGCCTGAGAGAACTGCTGTTGGGCAAAGTAGCCGAGGGCGACCTGACCGTAGACTGTTGCTCGTTTTTCGGGATCTCGTAGGGAAGCGGCGATGGCGGCGGTCCGTGCCGGGAAATGGGCCGCGTAGCGCATCCCCACCTCCATTAGAGTAAACTCGTCGTCGGTGAGCGGGCGGGCAATTTGAAGGGCGCGAGTAAACTGTGCGATCGCCGGGTCATCCATGCCCTGACTGGCATACCAACTGCCGATTTCAGCAAAGGTGCGAGCTTTGGCGTCGTCCGGTGTTACAGTCTCGGCAATGCGGAGGGCTGTTGTGGCATTCTGTTGTTGCAGGTAGGCGCGGACAAGCGCCTGGGCTGCCATGCCCCGAGCGTAGGCGGGCGATCGCACCTGCTGCCAAGTCTGGGTGGCAGCATCAAGCTGGAGGAGTTTGGCCTGAGCGATCGCTAGTCGTGATAACAAGAGTCCCTGCTTGTCGGCAGGGAGATTGGGGATAGCGGCAATGCTTTGTCGGGCAGAGGGTAGTAAGGGCAGGGCGAAGGCATTCTGGCGGGTGTCGATCGCTGTCTCGATGATGAGCAATAATGCATTGGCCTGGGCGTCTTCACCACGCACCGTGCGGCTGGCCTCCAGAGCTTCTTGCAAGGCTTGGAGCGCCGCAGCAGGGTTGCCGATCTGGGTGTAGTGACGGGCGATCGCGGTAAACTGCTGCACCTGTGTCAGGCGGTAGCCGCTTCCCAGTCCTCGCACGGTTGCCAACATTTCGGTCAACACGGGGGGCACTGCTTGGGTGCTGCTACGGCTCACCACTAGGCGCAACAGGTCATCCGCTGTCTCTGGGCCGGGGGAGAGGGTGTTAAGCAGCGTGCGACGGGTGGCAACGTCAGGCACCTGACGTAGGGCCACCAAGGCACGTTGCAGTGTGGCTGCGGCCTGAGCAGTTCTGCCTCGTTCTAAATGCTGCTGGGTCAAACTGAGCAAATCGCGCACGCGGTTTTCTGCAAGCTGGTTTCTTTCTTGCACACAGTTCACGGGTGCAGGCAGGGATGTCTGTGCCCATCCCGGTGGCATCGTCCCCAACCACAAAGCCAATCCCACCGCACCAGCAACCCGCTTCAGTCCTAATTGCTGACAGCGGGAATGATGAGCACCAGAAGACATTGTTGCTGTTCGTGTTTGCATATTAATTCACGTCTCACTACTCCCCATTGAAACTGGGCGATCGTCTCTGCACTACGGCGTCACCAAAATGGAAACAGGGTGGAGCGAGAACGCTCGATCACGCCTCACCGTCCGTAATAGCGCAGCATTTCCTCCAAGGCTTTGCGGCGCATGGAGTGACGTTCTTTTTCATCGCGTGACATTTCAGCATAGGTGCGGTCGCTCGTATCGGGAATAAAGATGGTCTCCCAGCTATACCCGTTCCAGCCAGTTGGCACCTGAGCAATCACGCCCTCCACCGTGCCAACGAACGTATGCAGCGTGCCATCGTAGGTGGCCACCACCGTCTTCGCCCGTGCACTACGAACGGAAAAGCACTGCATCATTTCACAGAGTCCTTCATCCCCCACCCGCTGCACAAACCACTTCACTAGCGCTCCCGGCAGCCCCCTCCAGGCATCGATATACAGCCCTGTGTCATCCACCATCACCGGACGTTTCAGCACTTCATGGGCATACTTCACCTTGTGAATGGCAACCTCTTCCACATCCACGGATTGCAGTTCCGGTAGATCTAACCGATGGTGCATCAGTCTTCGTCCTAAAACTCGCTCTGCTTCTGCCACTTTATGCCGCGAGTGGGTGACAAACAAGAAATTCTCCATTTCCACCGTCTGAAATCTGACTTGTATAGCGTTACACCCCTAGGTTAGGACAAAGCTTTTTACATCATGAGCATGTAGCGCCATAAAGATAACGCGAATTCGAGAATCGCAAAACATTGTGCTATTCCAAATCAGAGGAAATGCTGAGACATTCAATCCGCTTGTTACTTCACTACCTGAGATTTGGGAATGTCGCAACGCCCGCTTGATTCCTCCCGCTATTCAGCAACGCCGGGTAATTCTGTCTAATTCCCAGTAGCTAGAGATGAACACAGGGAAAGTTTTCAAGATTCACTTAACCCCGTCATCTTCAGAGGCTATGGTAGGTTTCCTGTTTTGATGCCTGAAATTCCACAATCTTGGAGTACAAGCTGCCTACTGATTCTTGAGCAAAAAGCTGATCTTTGAGTTTCAAGTAGTCCCCTTTGCCAATATTACACGCTGCCCAAAACCGAGCAACAGCCGACGCTTCCATATTCGCTAGCAAAATCTGAAACCCTTCTTGTAAAATTTGTTGCTCACTCTTAACCTGGATCATCGCTGCTCATCTCCAAAACAAAGTCGGCTGGATTGATAACTTTCATCGTTAACCCGGAATACCGATTGATTACTCGCTTGTCACAGGTAATGAAATAATCACTTTTAGCTGCTTCAGCACATGCAATATGCAGCGCATCAATTGCTTTTAATCCATTTTTTTCCAATTCCTCGGCTCGCTGGCGGATTACTTCACTAACTTCCTGCCTTAATGCAGCTAACTGGAGATATCGATTCATTGCCTCCTGTTTAATAGGATAGGGATTACGGCTATTCTCATATTCCAAAACCGAGGAACTGATTAACTCAACTGCCTTGGCTTCGACCATTTGCAAGATGATGACTGCAGCCTGAGTTTCAAGGAAAATTTTGGGCTGGGCTTGATCATCGAATGGACGACTGTAAGCGATGGTATCCAAATATACTCTTGTCATGCAACTGCCTGAAGCAAGGCTATCCCATTCTAGCTTGCACTTAGCCAATGCCCTACAAGCAGCACTGCAAAGAGGTGTTAATGTTGATGTAGTGGGTACAGGTCAAGGCTTACAAACCCTCGATATAACTTGGTTGAGCCAAAACGCTCAGGGACGCATACGTTTATTTCGACCCAAGGAAAACATGGCAGATGCCCAACGCCTGGGTTCCCATGCCAAATTCTGTGTAGCGGATGGAATAGCAGCCTATGTGGGCAGTGCCAACTTAACTGCTCCTGGGTTGGGCAGGCACCTGGAAATGGGGTTATTGGTTCAGGGTGATGAGTTTAGAACCTATCATGAGTTGATCTCAGAGACGACTGTTCCCAGTTTTCCAGGTTTAGTCTTAGCTGAAACAGTTTGGCGATCGCTTGGAGCTGCTCCTGTATTTCGACCCTTCAGCCCAGGCTATGTTTGGCAAGCTTATGAAGGTGAAGTTTATAAGCCACTAATGGTATCGCCAGATTTGAAGCACAAGTTAAGTGAACTGCTGATTCTTAAATGAGTTTCATCGGTTAGGCGATCGCATAAAGTTAGGTCTAGGGTTGCGGTGCGTGCTAGCGTAAACATGTTAGTGCTCATGGAATAGATGTCATTGACGGGAGTTCGAGGTTATCTGCCATCGCACAGCTAGGTTGTTATATGCGGCCCTCGTGTAAGGGCTATATCATACCCCTTAACCGCCATCCTCGTAGTGGGCAGACCATTTCTTGTTGATTTGATACTTCCTATACTTCCTATAGTCCGGCTCTCTTGCCTCCCTAAATTGAAAGGAAGCGTTGTCCGGGTAAGTATACCCTCCTAATCCTGCACGCCTGTGGTCGAACGTAAAGATCAAGCTGGCATAATTTCCTGCTTGCGAACACTTACAAAGCTGCAAGGATGATTATATTCCGTGCTGCTCAATGGTTTGAAGTATTTCTAGAAATGGAGAGTAGGGAACTCGAATCCCTGACCTCTGCGGTGCGATCGCAGCGCTCTACCAACTGAGCTAACTCCCCAGACTACCGAACATAGCCTATTGTATCAAGGCTATCATCTCAGGCGGCTATCTATTCAGTATCGGTTGATCGTCAACCCCGCTAGACGTGGGATGGTTGCACCTGCAAGGTGCGACCATCCTATTTTCTGGTATGCACAGAATGCTCCAAAAGTGAGAAGCAAAAGTGCGCGAAGCGCACTTTTGTTTTTAGATGGTTTCAGCCAGATTTGTGATCTCTCCAGCCCTTCCTGCCATTGCATTCGTGCATGGGCAATGCTTATCCCTTGATGTCAATTGTTCCTACACAAAGGATCCAGGACGCTTTGCTGGCAGCAAATTTTTATTGGCAAGATATTCGTGCAGTTCGTGGGGTTTGAACTGACAGAGGTCTTTAGCCAGCTCACTGACTTTCACGTTGCGGGGGAGTGTGGCAGCGATCGCCTCTCGCATCAATCCTAGAATTTGGGGTTCTGCCACCAAGATGAGGTGTGGTGTTTGGAAGCGCTGGATCAGGGTGTTGAGGTGGCTAGCAATGCTGTTGGCAAATCGACGTTCAAACTCAACCTCATGACGTGCTCGATGGTCGTCGTAGGCATGAGTCTGAGCACCTGCACTGCGATTACTGCCGGTTTTCGTCGTTGACCACAAATCTTGACCTTGTAAATCTCCGGTCGGGCTTAACATTGCTTCATGTTCCACCAAGTTTGGCCCTGCTTCGACGCCAGGAATTTCAGCAGGTTCCAGGGTCAAAAACCGTGCTCTGGTACTATCAATGACCGCAACGAGATATTGGTTCATAGTATTCATCCAGATAACTCTGAATACTTTTAGCTTAGATCGTTTTATTGTATACTCTGTCACTCTCGCATAAAGCTTAAAAATATTTGAGTTTATATGAAGCAGTATAACAATCAACGATAGTTTGATAAACAACGGAAATATCACTGCGCACTTCCATAAATTTTTCGATTGTTTAAGTTTTGTTGCTCTGTGTCGTTTGGGGGCAGATTCCTATGACCGCTCAATCGTCCATCCGGAACATCGGCATCTCTGCGCATATTGATGCAGGGAAAACGACCCTCTCTGAGCGCATTCTTTATTACACCGGGAAGATCCACAAAATTGAAGAGGTCGGAGGTGACGGTCATGGTGCCACGATGGATTACATGGAACTGGAGAAGGAGAAGGGAATTACGATTACGTCTGCGGCGGTCACGTGCTTCTGGAAAGACACCCAAATTAACTTGATTGATACCCCCGGTCACGTTGATTTCACGATTGAAGTGGAGCGATCGCTACGGGTTTTGGATGGGGCTGTGCTGGTGCTCTGTGGGGTTGCCGGGGTGCAGTCTCAGACCTACACCGTTGACCGTCAGATGAAGCGATATCGGGTTCCTCGTATTGCATTCATTAACAAGCTGGATCGGGCGGGTGCTTCCCCTGGGCGAGTGGTTGAGGGGTTGCGTGAAAAATTAGGGCTGACACCTGTCGTGCTGCAATACCCCATTGGTCTGGAAGCCCAGTTTCAAGGCGTGGTGGACTTAGTGGAGATGCAGGCGCACTACTACGAAGGCGACCAAGGGCAGACTGTGGTCTGTAGACCCATTCCAGCGTCTTTGCAAGCAGAGGCCCAAGCTGCCAGAGAGCAATTGTTAGACCAAATCTCAATCCATTCAGAAGAACTGATGACATTAATGTTGAATGGATCGTCAATTCCCAGTGAGATGATCTGGGAGACAATTCGCCAAGGCACGTTGAGCCTGGAATTTACGCCTGTGTTGATGGGGTCTGCTTTCAAAAATAAGGGCGTGCAAGCTTTGTTGGATGCGATCGCCCGTTACCTGCCTTCTCCCCTCGATCGCGGTGCAGTTGTTGCCACCGATGTCCAGACCCATGAAACGGTGGCGATCGCACCCAATCCTAGTGACCCTGTGGTTGCTTTGGCCTTTAAGCTAATTGACGATGAATTTGGCCAACTCACTTACACTCGTCTGTACGCAGGAACGGTAAAGGCGGGCGATCGCCTCTACAACAGCCGCACGGGCAAAACAGTCCGCATCCATCGCCTCGTCAGAATTGAGGTCGATCAGCGCCAGGAACTCTCTGAGGCAGCGGCGGGTGAAATTGTTGGCTTCCTGGGAATCGATTGTGCGTCAGGCGATACGCTCTGTTCTGTAGGGATGCAGGTTTCGTTAGAAGGCATCTCTGTGCCAGAACCCGTGCTTACCCTGGCCATTACCCCCCAGAGCCAAGCGGATGTGGAACGCTTGGAGCGTGCCCTGCGTCGCTTCACGCGCGAAGACCCGACGCTGCACGTCAGCACTGATCCCGAGTCTAACAAAACGCTGCTATCTGGTATGGGTGAGTTACATCTGGAGGTTTATTTGGAGCGGATGCGGCGCGAATACCATGCAGCCGTTTACGTTGGCAAGCCTGCTGTAGCCTACCGCGAGACCCTGACTCAACTGGCCCATTTCGATGCCGTATTTGCCCGACAATCGGCCAACTCTCGCCAGTTTGCCCAAGTCATTGGACGGATTGAACCCGCTGAAGCCCCGTTTGTGCTAGAGCACCATTTGCCCGCCAACCCCATGCCTAAGGAAAACACCATTCCCAAAAAATTCTGGCCTGCCTGCGAACAGGGCTTTCGGGATGCGCTCAAGACTGGATGGTTGCAAGGGTATCCCATCATTGGTGTGAAAGTCATTCTCACAGGGGGGTGTTTCCATCCGCAAGACTCCACCGAAGCCGCCTTTCGCTTTGCTGCCCGGCAGGGATTTGAAGAGGCGTTTGCCAAAGCCAATCCTACGCTCTTGGAACCGGTCATGAAACTCGAAGTTGAGACTCCTGCCGAGTTTGTGGGGCGCATCCAGAGCAAACTGCTGGCGCGACGGGCGTTGTTACTGGGCACCGAGGCACGAGACGACGTTGCCATGATTTTTGCAGAGGTGCCGCTGGCGGAGATGTTTGGCTACTCAACGGAACTGCGATCGCTCTCTCAGGGTATGGCTACCTTCTCGATGGAATTTGCCGCCTATCGTCCCATATCAGCGGCGATGGCAGTGAGGCCGTAACTTCCTATCGCAGGCTCCTATCGGCGTCCCCGATTGATACGGAATCCGTCTGTAAAGTAGCAGTTTGTCGTGGTG
>DVEB01000295.1 GCA_015295905.1 Synechococcales cyanobacterium M55_K2018_004 | reverse complement strand
GCTGATAAGTCCCTCACACCATATCAGGGTTCACTTCAAAATGAAATAGCCCTGGGAGGATTATGGCAAGGTTATTGCTTCTTGTTATGGAGAAGAGCCGAGCAAAAACATAAGAGATTTTCTAAAGAAGAAGTATGGATTCGATGTTTAGAATTTAGTTTTCCATTGTCACAAACCATCCAAGATTGCCGCCGTATAACAATCCCCTGTGCACCGACTATCAAGAGTTGAACGGCTGTGATGCAAAGGCGATCTGCGGTGGGTGAGGGGTAATGTCAGCTAGCTTCGTTTCTGGTTAGGGCGGTACAGTGAGTTTATTGGTTAGAAGTGAATGTTAAACTTGACTCAGAAATACTAGGAGAGCGATCGCTGTGGCTTCTATCACAATTGATCTTTCGGACAGCCAATTTCAAAAGCTGCAAAATTTAGCAAGAGTACATGGTATTGCGACGGAAGTACTTTTGAAGGCAAGCCTAGAAGATTGGCTAAATCTACAGAAAGGCGATTTTGTTAATGCAGCCGATTATGTGCTGTTGAAAAACGCTGAACTATATCGGCGTTTGGCATGATCCGCTATTTGATGCTAATTGAGGTATTAGAGCTACATCGCAAAATTCTTGAGCAATCCGGTGGAGCATTGGGTATCCGAGATATGGGTTTGTTGGAATCAGCGATTGCCCAGCCCCGCATGACGTTTGGCGGAGAGGATCTGTACCCAAGTTTGCTGGAGAAAGCAGCAGCATTAGGGTTTTCGATCATCATGAATCATCCATTTGTAGATGGAAATAAACGTACAGGTCATGCTGCGACGGAGACTTTTCTTGTGCTGAATGGGTTGGAAATTAACGCCTCTGTGGATGAACAAGAGCGTATGGTGTTGGTGATCGCATCGGGTGAGCTAGGGCGCGAGGCATTTGTAGAATGGTTGCAACGGAATACAACCGCCAGCTAACAAGTCGTTGGAGCCGACCGCCGAGAGGTTCTCTGTGAGTGTCAAAGGTTATCTGCGGCGGCTCAACTTGGTCGTTAGCCCGCTTTCGCAACCAGGTTTTGAGTCGCTGAGAACCAAGATATAGAGTGGTTTGCACGTGGCTTGTGGGAGTGCGATCGCCCCCAAAACAAGAGGTTGAGAAACTGTTTGTAAAGAAACATAAAGCAGGAATTCTGTGAGCAAGAAGGAGTGATATCCAGAAGGAATCCCTGATTTTCATGCCATAACCATGAGTGAACCCTGCTATGACAGTGACTTAACCGATGCCGAGTGGCAAGTGGTTGAACCGTTGTTACCTGCTCCAAAGCCTCTGGGAAAGGAGCGAGAGGTAGATTTAAGGGCAGTCCTCAACGCCATCTTCTACCGGGCAGACAATGCTCTGAAATGGCGGGCACTTCCCAAGCATTTTCCGGCTTGGCAAACGGTGTATGGATACTATCGCTTGTGGGTGAGGTTGGGGGTGTGGGAGCAACGCAATGATGCCCTGGTGCGACAGGTGCGTCGAGCCGAAGGACGAGCAGAGGAACCGAGTTTAGCCGTCATCGCTAGCCAATCGGTAAAACTCGGACCAAAAGGGGGGAAGAACAGGGAGTCGATGGCAACACGTGGGTCAAGGGGCGCAAACGTCACATTGTAGTTGACGTGCTGGGATTAGTGCTGGGTTGCTATGTCACTGCCGCAAATGTGTCCGATGTCAAAGCTGCCCCTGGCGTTTTAGTCTGGGTACTGCAGATGTATCAGCGCATTGTCAAAGTGCTGGCGGATGAGGGGGATCGAGGGAATTGAGGAAAGTTGCTCCAACACGTCTTTGCCGATGAGGGGCGACAAGTCGAGGTTGAGATTAGCCAACGAGCCGAGGAGGTACCAGGCTTTCAGGTGGAACGAAGCGATGGATAGTCGAGCGTACTTGGACATGGCTAGAGAATGCACGAATTCTCAACCGAGACTATGAGCGATTACCGGAGAACCACGAAGGCATGATTTATGTTGTGATGATTCGATTGATGCTCCGAAGATTGACCAACAACAGACGAACCTGGAATCAGAAAACTGCTTAACAACCTTTTACAAGCTTAACAATCTTTTACAAACAGTTTCTTAAAACCGGTCAGATGAATGCCTCTTGGCAATTGTTGCAAATTGGCTCACATTTCTCTGATTCATTGCCAGATGACCCACATTTTTGCCCGTTTCTAGCGAGCCGACAAAACCCGATTGCACCAAGGAAGACATCGGTTCAGGTTAAGTGGGTTTTGGGGTTCCACGCCGTGTGCAGCGCGCAAGGAAAATCCAAGGCTTCAGCGTCTCCCGAATTCACCTAGGAAGGAGGGGGGGGCAAGGCTGGCGATCGCTCAAACGATTGTTCATCTGCACTGGGACACTATCCCTGTCACTAGTCCATCCAAATTGGCTACCACGCCGCAGAGACCCCTAAGCCAGTTGACAGTGTGGTCTATCTTGAACACCCGTTACACCATCCCTTCGCCTATGCTGAAACCAGTGTGTGAAGGTGTGATATGCCGGTTGGCAAAGTCTTAGCTCGACAATCGTCTAGAGTGGCGCAAAAGGTCGCGTCGAAGTTTTCCGATCGCGATCGCCTGACGCAGTTTCTCATCCTGTTAGCAGCAGGCTGTCTAACCACCATGACCGGGGGAGTTGTGGCTCCAGTTTTCCCGGAAATGGTGCAGGAGTTGCAACTAGATCCCCGCTGGGCCGGTATGTTGGTCAGCACCCATGCTTTGACCAGTGCCCTGGCAACGCCGTTGATGGGAATGCTGGCCGACCGCACCAGCAAGCTGCGGGTTCTGCTGGGAGGACTCATCTGCTATGCCGTGGTTGGTGTTCTCACCCCCTTGATGCCCACCCTGGCGTTACTCATTCCGATGCGGGGGCTGCTGGGTGTCACGAGCGGGGCGATCGCCGCTGCAACCATTGGAATTCTTGGCAGTCTGTACGAGGGAAGCCAGCGATCGCGCATCTTGGGCTATGCCACCAGCACCATGACCACTTCTGCCATTCTGTTTCCGTTGCTGGGTGGCTGGGCCGGAGAAACGAACTGGCAGGGCGCCTTCTACCTCTACGGACTGGGACTCCCCCTAGCGCTAGTGGCAGCCACTCGTCTGCGGGTTCCCCCCACTAAATCCGATGCAGGAATTCAGACCGACCGCAGCAGCCTTAGCGTTATCTGGAAAAATGCGACGATCCTGAGGACCTATCTGCTCGTCGCTGCCGCTGCCACTGTGGTCTATGCAGTGGTGATTTACACCCCGCTTTACCTGAAAGAAACGATCGGTGCAGGACCAGAACTAAACGGTGTGGTGTTGGCAATCCGGGCAGTGGGAGCAGCCGTGACTTCTGCCTTTTTTGCCAGTCGTTTGGCCCAACGCTTTGGCAAGCGCGGGGCGATCGCCTTTGGCTTTAGTCTGATGGCGCTTACTATTTTCACCATTCCATTTCTCACTCATTTGGTCTGGATCATCCCCACTGCCATTCTATTTGGCGTTGGCTTTGGCATCCTCACACCCAATCTATACGACTGTCTGGCTGAGGTGTCTCCGCCTGAGACCCGCACCACCATTCTGGCGATCGCCACTGGCTTTAACTCTCTGGGGCAGTTTATTTGTCCCATCCTGCTTGGCCCCGTTTGGAAGTACATCGGATTGTCCTCCGTCTTCTATGGGGCAGCAGTCCTAGCGGCGATCGCCTGCGCCGTTAGTCTGGCAAAACCGCAGAAACAACCGCAGGAAGCCTGACGTGACCTGACGGGAGTTGTTCGTGAAAGCCGGCTTCGCACTGATCAGGATGCCGCAACCACGACCAGCACTATCCAGATTCCCAGGAGTTCCGCTGGGCAAAGTTATACCGACTCCATCGGTTATTGAGTCGGTTGGCTGTGATGTAAAACGCGCGCACAGCGCGCGTTTTACATCACAATCAACTGCGCGCATTCCCGATAAGCTGCAACCCTTGATTTTCTGAGCGCGTCGCGCCCAGAAAATCGAGATTTTGGGACTATTTCAACAATTCCTCGAATTGCTTTTCCCAGGACTGGTGATTCCCCTTGGCTACCTGCACAATCGGCGAGATGCCGATGATGACAAACGAGAGCCAGTTAATGAGCGACAGAGGAAACCGCAGCGGACGAGCAATGTCCAGGAAAAGCACCACCCGATAGTCATCCGTATCGTTCCAGACTTCATGATAGTAGGTGTCATCGAAGATCAGGCTTTTGCCTTCTTCCCAGTAAGCGATCTGATCAGCCACGCGGATGCGGCAGTTCTCGCGGGGTTCCGGCACCTTCAGCGCCAAGTGGTAGCGAATGATGCCCTTGTGTTTGCCGCGATGTTCGGGAATGTGTTTGCCGGGGGCGAGGATAGAAAAGAAGGCCACCTTTAGACCGGGAATTTGCTTGAGCAAGCGATAGGTTTCGGGGCAGCGATCGCAGTTTTGCTGTGAGCGAAACCCAAAGGCTGTGAAGAAGAACGTCTTCCAGCGGTTGTCATTGGCAATTTTTCCCTGTCGGGGTGAGATGTCCTGAAAATTGGGCAAGGCATCAGCATAGGGCATCACCGCATCTAACTCCTGGCGAATCACTTGCCAATTGGCCTCCAGGGTTTCGGCCCAGGGAAAATCTTTTTTGTCGTAAAACACAGAATCTCCTACCTTCGAGTAGGCAGGCACCATGCTTTCGAGTTGCTTCACCAGTTTGCCCAGCCAACCAGTACTGGGACTGAAGCTTTCGAGGGTGTTGAGGGTTTTGTTGAGGGAGGTTTTCATAGGAATGCTGAAACGGGTATCCGTGATGGCGCAAAACCGATTTTAGAGCGGAGCGATGCACCGCTGCTGGTGTCGTTGCCGCTGCTGAAAAAGGTCAGCAGGGAATAGTCTCCTCAAGACCAACTTCTTGCAATACCGTCAGACCGTCTAGGTGGCGGCGGTTTTCGGTGATATGAGGAAATTTCAGGCCACCTTCGGGGATGCCTCGTTGCAGCAGGCGATCGCGCAGCCTGTGGAAACTACCAGGGGCGAGCAACCGCAAGCGGGGCGGGGGCACTTGGTCGCGTCGTTTGACCGCGTAGGAGACATGGATCTCTTGCAAACAGCGATCGAACTGACGGATAAAAGCGTGGGGGTCAGCCAAGTGCTGCCCCGGGGCCAGTTCAATATTGACCAGATAGTGAGCCGGTATGCCATCGTCTGAGAGCGTAATGCAGAAGTTCTCCAGGACGATGCCAAAGTCTTGCTGGAGCCGTTGCATCACCTGGATGGCATGAAACTCAGTTGTTTTTTCTGTGGTGGAGGACAGTAGCCCCCCCAAACGATGGCGAAACACCAGGATGGGGGCCTGATTGTGAAACCCTACAACTTCCACCACATCGCCAATGTCGTAGCGGTAGAGACCGCTATAGTTGGTCACGAGGATGCGGTAGCGTTGACCGGGGGTGACTTCCGTTGCCAGCAAGGTTTTGGGCTGGTCAGTTGCCCACTGGTCTTCCGGAATAAACTCAAAGAATCCCGCTTCCATCGCCAGAATGCTGCCATCCACATTAAAGTCGGGATAGATGCCGAATGTCGCCTCAGCAGAGGAGTAGATTCCGCCGTAGATGGGCGTGTTGCCAAAGTACTGAGGGAACCGTTCAAAGTAAAAGTCAGACGTGCCGCCACGGGCGGTGGTGATGAAGGAGATCTGCTCCCAGGCATGTTGAGGAGTGAGGCGGCCTACTTGCTTCAGCACTTGCCGCAAATATGCCGCCCGTTTGCGGTGAGGCCGCAGGCGCTGTTGCAGGCTTTGCCGCAGGTGCGGCTCCAGTTTTAGCCAGTCGGCGATCGCCCCCGTCTCTAAATCTTGGATCAGATCCTCCGCATAGGACTCCAGGTAATCGCAGATCCGCAGCGCCAGGATGGGGAAATTGGCTCCCAGCCCACCCAGACGCGACTGCCGCAGGGCAAACAGCAGGCAGACGTAGTGCCGTGCCAGACTATCGGCAATTTCCAGGGCTGTGAAGGGATGGGCCAGCAGTTGGCGTTCCAGAAAACTGCGCGTCCGCAGGTGCCCTACGCTCACTGGGCCGTAGGGGATCCCCGCAGTAGTGTGCCCCAATAGCTGAATAGAACTGGTTAACAGCATCTTGCCAGGAAACAGGTTGCGCTGACGCAGGGCCTCGATGGCAAACCCCATGCCAATCCGGTTGACTTGGCTGGTGATTTGGCGGGTCTTGGCGGTAACGGGCACGAGCTTCTGTTTGCCAGTGGAACCGCTGGTCAGGTTGAGGTAGAGCACCGGGTCGGCGGTCATCACCCCCGGTTCGCCCTGGGCAACTCGTTCGATGTAGGGTTCGTAGCTGCTGTAGGGCAAGATGGGCACCCGCTCACGGTACTGGTCAACCGTGCGGATGTCGGCCAGTTGCAATGCTCGCCCCAGTACAGTGTCTTGCTGCACCTGGAGGAGCGATCGCAAAAACTGGGCTTGGACGGCCTCAACCTGTTGTGTTTTTTGGAGAAATGCATCTTTGGTCTGTCGGGTCACCCCCGACAACAACGAAAGCACGGGGTTAGTCATCCTGAGTCACACTCACACACCGCTCAGAACTATATCGCAGACAACTGCTTGCCGTTGGATCTAGATGGACAAATTTCTCGCTGTCCTCCCCAAAAACTGGTCACCCCCTCAACCTGAGGCAGAAATTGCTTGTGGGGCTTTCACTGCGCTCCCCCAAGCGATACTCACCCTAATACTTGGGTCGCACAATACTAGTAACGTGAATTTAGAACCAGTTGATTGCAAATCTCTGACGTTTTGTAGGCGTGTGCAGAGTTTAGCCATGCACACGGCTCAAATGCATTGCCAACAAATCCCCATACCAGCCTTCCAGCCGTCTGTCGCCTACCAGCCAGCAGAAGTCTACGACAAAAAGCTTGCCCTTTTACCCACGGTGAGCGTGGATAAAAAGGCAAGCCCCTAAACACTCAACCACAAAAATAAATCCGACCGTGACCTAAGCCTCAGCCGAATCTGCCTCCTGGTTGCGCTTTCTCAGAGCCGCAGCCCCCATACCAATCAGACCAGGCAACAGCGCTGGCGTGGGAATGGGCACTCCGTTGCCATTACCTGGTGTAGCAGAGCCAAGGGTGATATTGTCGAAGCCTATCTGATTTACACTGCCGCCGAAATCGACAGAACGGGCAATTCCATCAAACCTAACCCCAATGGGGACGAATGGGCTGAACTGTCCAGTAGGATCCGGTGCACCGTTAAACGGCGTTAAGGGTAAATCAAGCCGGGCTAATAAATTGCCAGTCCCATTTAGTCCATCAAATACCCGAATAAAACCTGGCAAATTAATGGCTGAGTAATAGAATGAGAAACCGGTATCAAAACCAGCAGCAACATTCATAACGGCAGCTTGGTCCTCGAGGAAGAACAAAACGGTACTCGGGCTAGGTTCTCCCCCAAAATTACCGTTGCCGCCAGCATCGGCATCGATA
>DVEB01000333.1 GCA_015295905.1 Synechococcales cyanobacterium M55_K2018_004 | reverse complement strand
CAGATGATTTTTCAGAGCACACGACAAAGGTTCCTGCTGAAGTAGAGGGCACAATTGTTTGGGTAGAAGTAGCTCAAACAGGACGGGAGGATGTGGGGTTCGACGTGAAATCCTTCAAGACGGTCACGGACTCGATCCGGGCGATCGCATCGGCAATTACCGCGTCCTTAGAGCAGGTAAAACCGACGAAAGCCAGCGTCAAATATGGTCTAGAAATTGGCATTGAGCAAGGAAGCCTAGTGGCTGCCATTGTCAGGGGAACGGGGAAAGCGAATTTAGAGATTTCCCTGGAGTGGGAGAGGAAAGCGCCTGATTAAGGGGTAAGGGGTGACAGATGGATCAGCGCCTTGATGAGCTATTGCAGCGTTGCACGGTGAAATTGAAAGTCCCCGATAAGGTAGGCTGGGGAAGTGGATTCTTCATCGCTCCGGGGCTAATTTTAACCTGTGCCCATGTAGTTAAAGGCATGAATCTGGGTGATAAGGTGCAGGTGAGCAGTCAGGAGCAGATCAGTTTCCCTGACACAACGCTGGTTCAATTGATCCCAGATTACGATCTGGCGCTGTTGCGTTTTAGTCCGTCGCCCACAGTCAATTTTCCCTGTGTGTATCTAGCTCCAGACTTTGAACCATTTGACAGGTTTTATACATTTGGCTATTCCGATCAATTTCCGAATGGGGCATCCGTCACCAGCGACTGTGAAGGAACTGCTTTTGAGCAAGGGAAAGAGCTTATCCTGTTCAAGTCAGGACAGATTCGTCCGGGCATCAGTGGATCTGCCTTGCTGAATTGGGCAACGGGCAAGGTGTGTGGCATCGTCAAATTCACGCGCGATCGCACTACTGATTTGGGAGGAGGGGCTATTCCAACCCAAGTAATCCTGGAGCAGTTTCCCCAGATTAAAGAACTCCAACAGCAATTTCATCAGCAGGACGACCGCTGGGTGAAGTCACTCAAGGTTCCAACGGAAGAAATCTGGCGAGAAGCTTGCCGGAACTGGATAAAAGTCCGCCGGAGTCCAGTGACAAACTTATTTGCGGACATTTTGGGCAAACCATTAGACTTGGATGAAATTCACGTACCTCTGGGATTGTTGGAACGTCAACGGAAGCCGATTGCCCCCAAAGATGTTTCTCCAGAAGCCGGATCGCAAGTGTACCGTCCGGAGCAAATTGATCTGTCCCAGGAAGCATCTGTGAACAGCAGGATACCTGCTAATCAAAGAGAGAGACAGGAAACCATCACCCCGATTTCCTACGATGATTTCTTCCGGAGAGTCCTGGCTCAACGGCAAAGTCCTAAAAGTCAGGGCAAACGCCTCGCAATTATTGGGGAAGCTGGCGCAGGGAAGACGGTGCAGTTGTTAAAGATCGCGGATTGGGTTTTAAATGCAACGGAAGATTTACCCATCTGGATTTCATTAGAGGCGCTGGGAGAAAAGTCATTACGAGAGTATGTGTTTGATATTTGGTTGCCAGCAGCTACTGCCCGGTTAAAGCAGTATTCCTCGCAGTGGGAAAACGATCTAGAGCAACGCCTCAAAAACGGCAAGATCTGGCTGCTTCTGGATGGGGCAGATGAGATGCGGGGGGCGAATCCGCTGGGACGGTTGACTGAAGAACTCAAAGATCTGTTGTTTGTTGGATCGAGGGTAGTCTTGAGCTGTCGGGTGAATCTTTGGGATGCGGCAGGTAGCGCCCCGTTGGAGTTTGACACCTACAAAATGCTGGATTTCAGCTATGGAGAGGGGCCGCAACCAGATCAGGTCAAGCAATTTATTGAGAAGTGGTTTACGGCTATCGACCATCTTGAGTGGGGTGATTCGCTCCGGATGGCTTTGGATGAACTGGGAAAAGAACGGATTAAGAATTTAGCCCGCAACCCACTACGCCTAGGCCTCCTGTGTTTTAACTGGCAAGAAAAGCAGGGCAACTTGCCAGAGACAAAGGCAATGCTCTATCAGCAGTTTGTAGAGAGCCTTTACCTGATCTCGGAGCAGACTAAAGGTATTGCGCTGACTCCAAAACAGCAAAGCATCTTAAACAAGGCATTAGGACGACTGGCAAAGCAAGCGATCGATCGAGGATTTAAGTCAATTTTGCCGCACAATCTGGTCTGTCAAGAACTGGTGGAGTCTCAACCAGTAAACTTAGGATTCGATGTATTTGATCTGGTGCTAAAGCTTGGCTGGCTCAATCGAGTGGGTATGGAAGCAGAGAATCCATTGCACAATGTCTATGCATTCTTCCATCCATCATTTCAGGAATATTTTGCTGCGTTAGCGATCGATGATTGGGACTTTTTTCTGCCCCGTAATCACAAGAATCAGCCTGTGCCAGGTGAACAATACCGTGTTTTTGAACCGCAGTGGAGAGAAGTTATTTTGCTATGGTTAGGGCGATCGGATGTTGAGAAGGGGAAGAAAGAGCAGTTGATTCGCTCATTGGTCAAGTTTCAGGATGGGTGTAAGGGGTTTTATAGCGATCGCGCCTTTCTCCTGGCCGCAGCGGGGATTGCTGAGTTCAAAGATTGCACCCAAGCGGATGCGATTGTTCATCAATTGATGCAGTGGAGGTTTTTCGCTTCCAATTTGCTGAAACGAGTCAGGGCTACTTTTTCCATCCCTAAAGGAAGAGTCAGATCAGGCTGGGCTGAAACCGCCTTCAGCAACACTGATTCTCAACGCGTGATTCGGGAACTGGTACGGTTGCTGGAAACCCCGCAGGAGGAGTACACCTATTTGATTGCCGCCGAGAACCTGGGCACCTTCGATCCGGGTAATGAGACGGCGATTAGGGCACTGATGCGGCTACTCGAATCCACTCAGGATCAAAACACCCGTAGGAGGGCCGCCGAGACCCTGGGCACGCTCGATCCGGGCAATGAGACAGTGATTCGAGCACTGATGCGGCTGCTCCGCCATCCCTTCCGCACAGATGAAGCCTATCAACTGATGATGAAGTGTGCTGAGGCGCTACCTTATCCAGCGTTCTACCAAGCCTTCCACGCATCCTGATAGCCGTTTAGCTAGATGTTAAATTCTTCAACATACTCCCAATTATGAGCCTACAACTTTCTATCCCCGACTCCATCCTCCAGGCGATTCGACTGCCAGAAAAGCGCATCGAACAAGAACTGCTGCATGAGTTAGCCATTGCCCTCTATGCCCAGGATTTGCTGTCCTTTGGCAAAGCCAGAGAACTAGCTCAAATGGACAAGTACGAATTTGGACGGCTCCTCGCTCAGCGCGGCATCCTGCGGCATTATGGCACTGAAGAACTAGAGGACGACCTCGCCTATGCCCGTCGTCAGTAATACCTCCCCCATTTTGAACCTGGCAATTGTTGGTCAACTCGATCTGTTGCGCCAGCAATTTGGCCAGATTCAGATTCCACCTGCTGTCCTAGACGAGTTAAAGATTGCAGAAGGTCGTCCCGGTTCCCAGCTCATTCAAACCGCTGTTGCCACTGGCTGGATTCAAGCTCAGCCCGTTAATAATCAATCCCTTGTTCACCTGCTGCGGCAAACCCTCGATGGTGGCGAAGCCGAAGCGATCGCGCTGGCTCTAGAACTGCACGCCGATCGGATACTGCTGGATGAACGGGACGGGCGGAAGGTGGCCAAATCTCTGGGGCTTCAAGTAACGGGTGTTCTGGGTGTTTTGCTCCGAGCAAAGGAATCTGGCGAACTTCCATCCTTGCAGCCCGTGATGGACGAACTCACCCAAAACGCTGGCTTTCGGATTGCACCAGAGTTACTAGCAAAAGTTTTGGAAGCATGAGAAGTATGGGCGATCGAGCAGCCTAAGCCGCATAACAAATCGTTGCAGCAGCGGGATAGAAAGGGTCAGTGGGAATACCAAAATTAGTCGCCGCCGCTGAACTCAATCGTTTGTCATATTCCTAGTGGTGACTGATCAGCGACGCTTGGCCGCTTGTGCAGCACCTTTGTCATGCGATCGCCACAGCGTTGGCACTCCCAACGGTCACACTTTTGGCTAAAATGCACCCTGGCACACTAATCACCAGAGTGCGTTTTCGTTCTAGGGTGATGGAGAGCATGTCACGCTTGCAGACCCTATCTCCCTGCCCCGTCTCCCAACTGGGGAGACAGGGAGCTGAGTATCTCAAAGTCTCTCTCCCAACTTGGGAGAGAGATTTAGGGCGAGGGCAAACGTGACATGCACCTGGGCGATGAATGCGGCAATAAGCCATAGCCAGCTTCATTGCAGTATTTACGCCTCCTTGCAAGGGCAGGCTAGGAACCTGCTCTGGCGATCGCCGGTCAGCCTTCTCTGGTGTTGGGTGTCACGTTTTTCACGAGTGTATTTTCCATGATTGAAGCAGAGCACCTCAGCAAAACGTATGGTTCTGCAACGGCAATCCAGGATGTCACGTTTTCGGTTGAAGCGGGCGAAATCCTTGGCTTCCTCGGCCCCAACGGTGCCGGGAAGACCACGACAATGCGGATCCTCACCGGATACCTGCCCGCCACCAGTGGCACCGCCCGGATTGCCGGATTTGAAGTCCACGAGAACTCAATGGCGGTGCGTCAGCGCATTGGCTATCTGCCTGAAAACCCGCCGTTATATCCAGAGATGACCGTGGAGGGCTTTCTGCACTTTGTGGCGCGGTTGAAGGGCGTTGCCGGGGGCGATCGCCCTACCCGGGTGGAGTCTGCCATGCGTCGCTGCAACCTGCTGGAAAAACGCAACACCCTGATCCGCAAATTGTCGAAGGGGTTTCGCCAGCGGGTCGGCATTGCCCAGGCAATTGTCCACGACCCACCGGTGATTATCTTAGACGAACCCACGGTGGGTCTTGACCCGCGCCAGATCATTGATGTCCGCCATCTGATCAAAAGTCTGGCAGGACAACACACCGTCATTCTTTCGACGCACATCTTGCCGGAAGTCAGCATGACCTGTAGTCGGGTTGCTATCATCAACCAGGGGCGAGTTGTGGCCACCAATACTCCCGACCAGTTGATGGAGCAACTGGCCGGAGGAGCGGGCTACGATCTGGAGGTGGAAGGCGATTACGCCCTGGTGCAACACCAACTCCAGCAGGTGTTGGGGGTGCAATCTGTGGAGCGGAGAACCAACGAGATGCTTCCGCAAAACCGCTACAAAATTCGCGTCACGGCCATGCCTGCCTTCGACCCTGGCCGAGAAATTGCTAAAACCATTGTGAATGCTGGGCTAGGGCTTTATGAGATGCGCCGCACCCAGGCCAGTCTGGAGGATGTGTTCCTGCAACTCACAACGGAGGAAAAGGCATTGGAGGAAACCTCAAGCGACTTAGCTCCTGCTCAGGAGGCATCGGCATCACCAGATGAATTGGCGATCGCTGACCAACCCAGCAACCCAGCTTCCGGTGAAGTTGCCCCAGATCTCCCCCCTGCATCGCAGGATGGCATTTCCACCCCAGACTCATCGACCCGCGAGGCACCCTAGATGCGTATTATTCTGGCCAATATTCTGGCAATTTATCGCCGCGAATTGCAGAGCTATTTCTATTCGCCCTTTGCCTATGTGATTGCTGGTATTTTCTGGCTGATCAGTGGACTGTTTTATGTGCTGATTCTGCTGGGGCCAGAGGGGTTGCTGGCACAGGTGGCAATCCGCGATCAGATGGGGATCACCGAACCACCGATCGATATGCCCTACTTGTTGATGAGTACGTTCCTCAATGTCGTGGGGACGCTCTCGCTGTTTGTGCTACCCATGGTATCGATGGGACTTTATACCGAGGAGCGCAAACGTGGCACGCTGGAACTCCTAGCCACATCTCCGGTGACCAACTGGGCAGTGGCATTGGGTAAATTATTGGGGGCACTCACCTTCTTTGTGACGATGATGATTCCCCTGCTGGTGTATCAGGCGATCGCCTTTGCTGCATCTAATCCCCCCGCGAACTTTGCTGTGTTACTCCTGGGAAATCTGGGCTTGTTTCTATTCGCTGCCAGTGTGTTGTCGTTGGGTATGTTTATCTCCTCTTTAACAGATAGTACGATTCTTGCGGCGATTCTCACCTTTGGCCTAGTTTTATTTCTGTGGATTGCAGATCTCGCCTTTAACAGCATGACTGGCCCAGGTGGTGAATTTTTGCGTCAACTATCGCTGGTCAAGCATTACAACAATTTCATTCAAGGCGTCTTTGATACCAGTAGTCTGGTTCTCTTCGGAGGATATATCCTGCTTGGGTTGTTTTTGACTGCTCAGTCGATTGAGGCTTTTCGCTTTCAGCGTTCTTGAAATGGTAACTGCCACGTGATCATCGTCACCATTCAAAGTCCTGCAATCAAACGTGTATTTTCCAACTATCCTTAAGTTCATGAGTCTGTCTCTGTGGGTAGTGCCCACCCTACAACATCCTGCGCTATGAAATCTCTGCTCAATGTCACGCCAAACCCCGTCAAGTTCCTCCTGTGGATAGGGTTGTTTCTGCTGGCGGCAGGATTGACCGCTGGCGTGCTGGGAAACGGTTGGGGGGTGCTTCCCCTCAGTTTGCTTGGGGTGGGGTTTCTGGCTCTGCTGGCCTGGTTGTTGGGCCAGGGCAACGCACTCCGGGGTTTTTGGGGGCGGCGTTCTACCCAGGACAGCACCAATGCGTTAGTGGCAACGCTGGCGGCGATCGCCCTATTCTTGATCGCTAACTTCCTGGCAATGCGCTACTCCGGCCGGGTTGACCTAACGGAAAACCAGATCTTCACCCTTGCCCCCCAGACGCAGGAACTGGTGCAGGGGCTAGAGCAACCCGTTAAACTATGGATCTTTGACAGCACACCCAACCTGCAAGACCGGGAGTTGCTGGAGCGCTACCGTCGCCTCAGTCCTCAGTTTTCCTACGAATATGTTGACCCCGATGCCCAACCGGGGCTGGTGGAACGCTTTGGCGTGCAACAACGCGGTGAGGTGTTTTTGGAGCAGGGCGATCGCCGCCGCAAGGTTCAAAACATCAACGACCAGGAGCGTCTGTCGGAGCAACGCTTGACCAATGGAATTGCCCAACTGTCAAGCGATCGCCAACTGACGGTGAAATTTTTGCAGGGTCATGGCGAACGTCCTCTGGCGGCGGGGCAGGGCGGCCTGTCCCAAGCCAGTGACAACCTGACGCAAGAAAACTTCACCCCAGCGCCCCTCAACTTGGCGCAGACTCCGACAATCCCTGAAGATACCTCAGTCGTGGTGCTGGCCGGCCCTCAGCGTCCTCTTCTGAAGGAGGAAGTCGATGCGCTGAAAAAATTTTTGCAGCGCCGCAGTGGACTGATGATTCTGGCCGATCCTCAAACAGACCCTGGGTTGAATGACCTGTTGCAAGAATGGGGCGTGACGCTGGGCGATCGCATCCTCGTTGATCCAGACGGCGGACGGGAAGGAGCCGTGACTATCATCACCGACTACGGGCCCCATCCCATTACCCAATCCTTGGGCAACAATATTTCTTTCTATCCCCTGGCGCGTCCATTAATCATTGCAGAAAAGCCAGGAATTCAGGCGAATCCCATTCTGCTGACGAACGACCGCACCCAGGGACAACGGGTTGGCCCCGATGGGCGGCTGGTCTTTGACCCCGCCCAAGACCCGCAAGGAGTCCTGACGCTGGGGGCCGCCTTCAGCCGTCCAGGAGACCAAGGAGAAGCACGGTTGGTGGTGATCGGCAACTCCAGTTTCATTACCGATGGCGTGTTTGACCAGCAATACAACAAAGATGTGTTTTTGAATGCGATCGCCTGGTTGAGTCAAGATGAAAACCAACGCACCCTCGCCATTCGCCCCAAGGAAATGACCGACCGCCGCATTACTCTCGCCCCCATGCAGCAACTCTGGCTGATCCTGGGATCGTTGGTATTTCTGCCACTAGTGGGGTTTGTGATGGCGATCGGGGTTTGGTGGAAGCGTCGCTAGAGGGGATGGTATGAAACTGAAACCGACAACCTTAATGCTGGTGGCCTCAGTGCTGGTGTTAGGCGGTGTGGCCTTATTGGTCCAAAGCCAGCCGCAGCAGACTACCTCACCCACCACCTCTGGAGAAAAGTCTGCCTCACAGGTCGAAGGTGCTCCCCCCGTTCGCTTTAAGGAAGATGATGTGCAGCGGTTTACGCTGGAAACCGAGGGGCGATCGCTCTCCTTTGAGCGCAATGCTCAGGGCAAATGGCAGATGACTGCCCCTGAAAAGCAGCCTGCTAATGATGCCGCTGTGGCCTATCTGTTGAATGTGATGACCACAGGAGTAAGTCGGACGGTGACTGTGCCGGGGGGCGATCGCAAACCCTACGGCCTTGAACCCCCCCTGGCAACGATTCATCTGGACTTGAAAAATCAGCAGCAGCATCAGCTGGTGATTGGTGGGTATAACTTCGATCGCACGTCCCTCTATGCCCAGCTTGACCCGCCCACCACACCCACCGCTAACCTCACTTTGTTGCTGGTTTCTCCTGATTTTGAAACGGCGGTGAAGCGTCCGACTCCAGAGTGGAGCATAGCTCCTACACCGTCCCCAACACCCGCAAAAAATTAACTAACGCCAGTTCGGATTAAGCAGGTTTTGGGGGGGCACCGCGCCCGGCGCGGTGCCCCCCCAAAACCCTTGCTGTTCCGTGCGCGCCGCGCACGGAACAGCAAGGGTTTCAGCTTATCCTGAATTCACGTTAACGATGAAAACCGCTATAGTGGGTCAGGTTTTTGTGACGTAAAACGTGTGCTGAGCAGGCGTTTTACGTCATAAAAATGGCGACTTTGCGACTTTGAGTGGCTTTTCGGGAGTGTCAAACTTACCCGCGAAAAACTGCCTAGCCTTCCGCAAAATGGCGGATTTTTCCAGAGCAATATTTTGCTTGCGTCCATATTTCGGCAAGGTTTCGGATTGACGAGGGCGGTGCCTTGCGTAACATTGAGTTAATTTTTGCTTGTGTGTTCCCCTGGGCAGCCGCTTCAACTAACCGCAACTGAGGGAAAACCAGGACTCTACTGATCGACAGTGCCCAGTTTTGGGGTAGCCTCAGCAGGGATATCCTCTTGGTCTCACTAGGGGTGGGTAGCAGGGCGATCGCTCCCGTCACTCATCTCCAATCTTCGTTTGCTCATTTTTGTCGCCAACTCTTCGACCCACTCGCCACTGCACACCTATGGAACCCACTCGCCTCGGCTCAACCCTGCTTGTCAACGCTGAAACAGCCGATCTGCAAACGACGTTTGAAGATGCACTACAGGCAATCGCCATAGACGGCAGCGGCAACTTCGTCGTTGTCTTCACCGGGCAAGACACAGCCGGGCAGGGAGTCTTCCTGCGACGCTTCGACTCGAATGGTCAGGCCATCGACCTGGCAGGCAATCCCAGCAATGTTGATCGTCTGGTCAATAATGCGGCTGCCCCAGGCAACCAACTCAAGCCTGCCATCAGCATGAACAGCCGCGGTGAATTTGTCGTGGCCTGGACGAGTAGCTCTGGCCAGGATGGTTCTCTTAGCGGTGTCTATGCTCGGCTCTACTACCTGGATCAAAACAATGTTTTGCAGCCTGGTGCTCAGGAGATCCGGATCAATGATGCAACCCTGCTGGAGCAGTTTGAGCCTAGTGTTGCCATCAACAATCAGGGCTGGTTTGTCAGCAGCTACAGCAGCTTTAGCCTCGATGAAGACCCAGACACTTTCGACCCTTACCGCTTCGATATCTTTATTCGGGCTTATACCTACAACAACCAGGGCGAAATCCAGCAGACCGCTGAAATTCCGGTCAACTTAACGCGGTTAGGCGACCAGAGAAATTCCTCAATCGCCATGAACGACCAGGGCGATATTGTTGTTGTCTGGACGGGGCCTGATGGTAGTGGGAATGGCATCTACTACCGACGGTTTAAGCTGCAAGTGTCGGGCAGTACGCCGCAGTTAGTTCCCGTGGGTGACACCACCAGGCCCGACACGCTGGTGAATACAACGACCACTGGAGTGCAGGGGGCACCCCATGTCGCCATTGACAATGCGGGAAATTTTGTCGTCACCTGGACCAGCACTGACCCGATCAACACTGGCGATGATGTCTTTGTCCGGCGTTTCTTCTACGACAGTAACAATCAGCTTCAGGCAGATGAGCCAAAGCTGGTGAATGTGACCACAAGTTTGAACCAGCGAAATTCTCGTGTGGCGTTTCTGCCCGATGGCGGTTTTGTGGTCACCTGGACAGGCAGCAGTCCTACCACGGGGGAAGATATCTACTCTCGCCGCTTTAATCGGTTGGGGAATCCGATGGGGACGGAAGACTACCTAGTCAATCGAGGTACGGCCTACACCCTAGATAATCAGGCAAATGCAGCGATCGCCACTGGCAGTGATGGCAATTATGTGATTGTCTGGTCGGGATCGGGGCCAGATGACTCTGATGGTGGAGTCTATGCCCAACGGTTTGGCCTTGCCCCAAACCGCGCTCCCAATGGTCTCAGCCTGAGCAACACTTTAGTGCGCGAGGATGCGGGTACAGGCGCAGTCGTCGGAGACTTGAGTACCACCGATCCAGACGGAGATCTAGATTTTATCTACGAACTGGTGGGCAACGATCTGGACAACGCTAGTTTTGTGATTGTCAACAATCAACTTCGCTTCAAAGATACCGTTGTTTTGGATTTTGAGACGCGCTCTAGCTACTCAGTCCGAGTTCGCACAACCGACTTGGGGGGGTTGTCCTTTGAGCAGACCTTTACCATCGAAATCGTCAATGTCAATGAAGCACCGACCGCGCTAAACCTGAGCGGTAGCCTGGAAGTTGAGGATGGGGCCACTGGCGATGCGCTGATTATTGGCACGATCAGCGCGGTGGATGTTGATGATCTTCCGCGCGACTTGACCTTCAGCCTAATCCCCGGATTTGGCAATAATAGCGCCTTCACAATTGTCAATAGCAATGAACTCCGTCTGATCAGTTCTCCCAACTATTCCACGAACCAGAGCTTTTTAGTTGGTTTGCGGGTCACAGACAGCGCGGGCAACCAACTCGACCGCAGCTTTACGATCACCGTCCTTGATCGCAACTTGCCCTCCAGCCGAATTGACCTCAGCAACACCACCGTTGCTGAAAATACCCTGGAGGTTGGTATTCTCAGTACCGTAGACCCCGATAGCAATGCAGTTTTTACTTATGAACTGGTGCCAATTGCAGGGTCCACGGATGACCAGGCATTTGAGATTGTTGGTAACCAACTCCGGTTCAAGGCCGACCAAGCACCTGACTTTGAGACCAAAACGTCCTACACCATTGAGGTGCGCAGTAGCGATCGCGGTGATACCCCCATTACCCAACGCTTCACGATCACCATCACCGATGTCAACGAGCCGCCAACGGACCTGATTTTTACCCGCAACCCCAACAGCCTGAACGAAAATACGACCGATTTAGTGGCAGGCACCCTCAGCACCGTCGATCCCGATCAGAACAACAGCTTTACCTACAGCTTGGTGCCGATTGCGGGGTCCACAGATGACCAAGCGTTTGAGATTGTCGGCAATCAACTGCGCTTCCGCAGCTCTCCCGACTTTGAGGCGCAAGATGCCTACACGGTGCGGATACGCAGCAACGATGGGGTCAACACTATCGAGCGCGACTTTACGATTACAGTTCAGGATGTCAACGAAGCGCCCACCAATATTATCCTCAGCAACAACCAGATTGACGAAAATGCTACCGACTTGCTGGTGGGCAGCTTCAGTACCCTAGACCCCGATCGCGGCGACAGCTTTACCTACGAACTCCTCCAGACGGGCGATTTTGCCGCCTTCAGCCTCAACAGTCAGGGAGAATTGCGCCTGAACAATGCGCCTAACTTTGAGGTCAAAAATTCCTACACGATTCAAGTCCGCAGTCGTGACCAAGGTGGGCTGACCACCACCAAAGCGTTCACCATTGCCGTCAACGACATCAACGAAACCCCCCTCGACCTGACGCTGGATGACACCAGCATCGAGGAAAACACTCGCGCTGGAGACACGATCGGTCGCTTCAGTACCGATGACCCCGATCTTAATGACACCTTCACCTATGAATTGGTCGCTGGTGAGGGTGATACGGATAACAACCGCTTCCGTATTGTCAGTAATCAACTGCAAATTCAGGAAGACATTGACCCGGTTAACAGACCAAGCTACAGCATTCGGGTGCGGGTCAGGGATGGCGGCAACAACACCATCGAACGGATCTTCACCCTAAATGTGGATGTGGTGAATGATCCGCCGACGGCCATTTCGCTGAGTAATCAGGCGATCGCCGAAAATGCCACCAATCTGCTGGTGGGCACCTTTAGCACTACGGATCCCGACAGCACCAACTTTGTCTACACGCTGGTCCCCATTGCAGGCTCAACCGATGACCAGGCGTTTGAGATTGTTGGCAACCAATTGCGCTTCCGCACCGCCCCCGACTTTGAGGCCCAAGACTCCTACACCATTGAGGTGCGTAGCTCCGATGGCGATAACGCCATCACCCAACGTTTTACCATCACTGTGATCGATGTCAACGAGCCGCCAACGGACCTGATTTTTACCCGCAACCCCAACAGCCTGAACGAAAATACGACCGATTTAGTGGCAGGCACCCTCAGCACCGTCGATCCCGATCAGAACAACAGCTTTACCTACAGCTTGGTGCCGATTGCGGGGTCCACAGATGACCAAGCGTTTGAGATTGTCGGCAATCAACTGCGCTTCCGCAGCTCTCCCGATTTTGAGCAGAAAAACAGCTACACCGTTGAAATTCGCAGTTTTGATGGCAGTAATGCAATTACCCGACTCTTCACCATCATCGTCAATGATGTGAATGAAGCGCCCACCAATCTGCAATTGACCGGAACCAGTGTCAACGAGGGAGCAGCGATCGGGACTGAAGTGGGCACCTTCAGCGCCGTTGACCCGGACGCTGGGGATACGATTAGTTACTCCTTGGTGCCCAACTCACTGCCCGACAATGCTGCCTTCAGTATCGAGGGCAACCGCCTCCTGCTTCAGGTGGTTCCCAGTCTCAGCGATCGCACCAGTTACACCATCCGTGTGCAGGCGAGCGATCGCAACAATCTGTCCACCATTCGGGACTTCACCATTGCGGTTCAGGATGTGGAGAATGCACCCACGGCGATTACCCTGAGCCGCGAATCGATCGACGAAAATGCGGGAGAGAATGCCCTGGTTGGCTTGCTTAGCACCACCGATGCAGATGCTAACGAGCAGTTTATCTACACGCTGATCTCAATCCCTGGGGTAAACGACAGTGATGCGTTTAGCCTCACCAATGTGAATGAACTGCGCCTCAGGCAGTCTGCCAATTTTGAACAGAAGAGTAGCTACACAGTTCGCATTCGTACGACAGACAGGACAAATCGTTCCTTTGAACAAGATTTCGTCATTGCTGTCAATGACTTGAATGAAGCACCGACTAATTTAACGCTGAGCAATTTAGAGTTAGATGAAAACAGTGCTGCAAATACCGTTGTTGGGATACTGACGGTCACAGATCCCGACGCGGGAGACGTGATCACCTACACCCTGCCTGATGGTGGTCTGAATGATAACAGTGTCTTTAGCATCGTTAACACCAATCAGTTGCGGCTGAATGTCTCTCCCAATTACGAGCAGAAGGCCAGCTACACCGTCCGGGTCGTGGCGACTGATCGAGGAGGGCTTGCCACTGAGCGGACGTTTACCATTGCCATCAATGATCTCAACGAAGCACCGACCGGGGTGAATCTGAGTAACACCACGGTCAGTGCGATCGCTCCTGCTAATTCGGTTGTGGGGATCCTCAGCACCGTTGACCCCGATGCCGTCGATACCTTTACCTATCAACTGGTGGGCGGTCTGCCAGACAACAGTGCGTTTGCAATTAATGGCACAGAGCTACGCCTGATCAGCCCTCCCAATCCGGCGCTCCAGTCCAGCTACACCATTCGCATTCAGACCACCGATCAGGGGAATCTCACGTTTGAGCAGGACTTTACCATCACCGTCGTTCAGGCCAACCGTCCCCCTGTGGGTCTCAGCTTAGATAACAGCAGCATCTCTGAAGATGCCACAGTCGGGACGACTATCGGCACCTTTACCACCAATGACCCCGACATGGGCGATAGTTTTACCTATCGATTGGTCTTTGGTTTTGGCGATTCAGGCAACACCTTCTTCACGATTGTTGGCAATGAACTGCGCCTTGCCCAGCCGCTCGACTTCGAGACTCGCTCCATCCACTCCATCCGGGTGCGGACTACAGACCAGGCGGGAGCTTCCTTGGATCAGATCTTCAACATCACCGTGTTGGATGGCAACGATGCCCCCACAGATCTGCGGTTTAGCGAGACGTCCATCCCAGAAAATCTGGCTGCAGACAGTGTGGTGGGCAGTTTCAGCAGCATTGACCCCAACCCCGGCGATACCTTTACCTACAGCTTGGTGGAAGGGGCAGGGGCGACTGACAACGGGATTTTCCGCATCGATAATGGCCAACTGCGGATCCTCAGTTCTCCCGATTTTGAGACGAAATCGAGCTATAGCATTCGCGTCCGCACGGTTGACCAAGGGGGACTGAGTTTTGAGCGATCGCTGACCCTCACAGTCACTGATATCAACGAAGCCCCCAGCGACCTTACCCTCAATGGCAACACCGTCCTGGAAAACCTTCCCACCAATACTTTCGTTGGTTCCTTTGCCACGACAGATCCCGACTTGGGCGATACCTTTACCTATACCCTAGTGCCAATTGACGGCTCCACCGATCACACTGCCTTTACGATTGTCGGCAATCAACTCCGCACCGCCGCAGTGTTTGACTTTGAGGCCAAGTCTAGTTATCAAATCCGGGTGCGGACGACAGATCGCAGTGGTCTCTCGCTTGAGCGCGACTTTGCGATCGCCGTCCAGGATGTGAACGATACGCCCCCTCCAACCAGCACCATTCCAGTGATTGACCTGAATGGCAGCGCAGAGGGGATCAACTCCACCGCCAGCGGCATTTTGGGGCTGCCAATTCCACTGGTGGGGAGCGCCGCCACCCTGACTGGCACTAGTGGGTTCCAAGTGACATCCTTTGCGGTAGTCATCTCTAATGTCCGGGATGGTAGCGCTGAGATCCTGGCGGCCAATACTGCGGGAACCCCAATCTTAGCAGCCTACTCTGCCGATAGTGGTACCTTGCTACTGACGGGCACGGCCCCCTTGGAAACCTACCTCCAGGTGTTGCGAACGGTCACCTATCAAAACGTGGCCCTCGTGCCCAACCCCACCCCCCGCCAGATCCTGTTTTTCGCCAACGATGGTGCCAATAACAGCGCAATTGCTACGACGACTCTGTCCTTCTTGCCTGCCAACACCATCAATGGCACCCCTGGCAACGACCAGGTAGCTGCTACCACCCTAGAATTTGACCTAGTGCGACTGCACGCAGGTGACGATATCCTCTTTTCCTTGACTCAACACTTGCTCCAGCAGGACTATATTGATGGCGGCAGCGGCATTGATACGCTGACGCTGATCGCGGGTACGGGCCACGTCACGGTGAATGTGGACAGCAATAGCCAAGTCGGGGGCGTGCTGGCAGGCACGACAGTGATCAACTTTGAGCGGTTCAACTTCTCGCAGTTCGCCGGGACTGCCACGATGACTGGCAGCAATAATCCGACAGTCAGAGATTATCTGGCGGGGGGGAGCGGCGACGATACCCTGTTTGGGCTGGCGGGTGATGATGAACTGGTCGGCAACGGCGGTAATGACCTGCTCGTAGGGGGGCTAGGCAGCGATCGCATGATTGGAGGGCTGGGCAACGATACCTATGACGTTGACAGCCCCTCCGATGTGATTGTCGAACAGTTGAACCAGGGCATTGATACAGTCAGGAGCGCGATCGACTACACCTTGGGGGCAAACCTAGAAAACCTGGTGTTGCTGAATGGTGCTGTTGTAGGTCGGGGCAATAACCTGGCTAACACCCTAATTGGCAATGCAGCGAACAATACCTTGGCTGGAAATGCGGGCAGAGATCGCTTGTTTGGGGAAGCAGGGGATGATCGACTGCTGGGTGGACGGGGTGCAGATAGGCTGGACGGTGGTCAGGGGAATGATGTGCTAACGGGAGGACTGGGGCAAGATTCCTTTGTTCTGTCTGCGGCTCCGGGGGCTGGGAGCGATCGCATCACGGATTTTGACCCCACTCAGGATCGCATCCTGTTTAGCCGCACAGGCTTTGAGACTTTCATCCGTACAGGGCGTTTGCAAGCGAATCAATTTCGTTTGGGGAGTAGAGCCTCAGATGGGGATGACCGCCTGATCTATAACCGCTCTACCGGTGCGCTGTTTTTTGACCCCGATGGCAATGGCAGCATTGCGCCGATCCAGATTGCCGTTCTGCAAAATCGTGCGGCCCTCAGTGCTGCGAATTTCATCGTGATTTGATCGGTATCTGGAACACTATAGCGCTACGCGCTCATAGAGTTGATACCTTTTTTGCGAGTGGGCGGCACTGTCGCCCACTCACAAAAAAAGGTGGGTAAGTTCTTCTTGTCAAGATCCTAACCTGTCAACAAAGCGGGTGTCGCTTGCCGACGATGGCAAGGCACAGCGCCAGTGCGGCAACCACAGAGGGTGGGTAGAGTGACAGTAGCGCTTCGCATGATGACGTGATTCGCCCCGATTAGAAATCCCGATTAGAAATAATGTGCAGGGTGTTGGCTTCGCTCTCCCCATGACGGACAAAATAGAATTGCATTATCAAGAATCGCATCATCACTCCAATCGTTTCAAAGCCGGTTAAGGCTGACTAACCAGTTGCCCAATCCGCTTAAAAATCTTGAGCACTGGGTACAGTTCGTTCTGGGACTGCCGAAAGAGAGAAAAATCATCGGACAGGGCATAAATAGGCTGGGGCTGTTTGACCAGTTTCAGGAAGAGGAAGCCATCGCCATTGGTGACGACTCCAAACAGGGGATCTGTCTGATTAGGGCTACCCATCATGTAGGTCAAGGCTTGAGGAATGGCCATGGAAAAGGAGAGCTTGGCCTGTTTCGATTCGGTGAGTACAAGCCAGAAGCGATCGTGCAACACCAGGGCATCAATTCGACCGCTCAAGACTTGCCCGGCGTCTTCGACCTGGATCTCGACAGGAACTTCTCCCCGCAACTTAAAAGGTGGGTCGCAGAGGCCACTGAGGTAAAGCAGGGGAGATACCAGGAGGAGATTGATGGTACTCTCGCTTAAGGGGCCGTCGGCGCTGTTATAGAGGTAGCTGGTTTTGATGCGATCCAGGGCCGCTTCTTCGCCGGGAGTGAGGCTGGGAAGGTCGTACTGCCACTCTGGGAAAAAATCGGGGGAGAGGGCACGCTGCAAGCCAAACAGGGACTCTGCCTGATTCAGGGATTTGACAATTTCAGTAACAGCGGTGGGCATCGCATTCGAACAGCGTTTAATGCTTCTATTGTAAAGTGGGCACTCCTACAGGACGGATGGACTTTTAAGTGTCCCATCACCTCTCAATCCCTTAATCAGCGAGATCTTATGCGACTTTCACAACTCATCTCACAAATCAAATAGGGCTGCTATGTAGCACTGAATTTGAGGCGTTAGGGGTGCCAGGTTGGAAGCCATGCACGAGTTTCGTCGGGAAATTCGAGTGCGATCGACCGATTGGGAAAAGACTAGGTGATGTCAGAGTCAAAGCTGATATTCTCGTACAGGGTTTCAATCGGGCAGGTGAATGCGATACTTTCCAGGGTGATCAGATCACCCGATGTATAGGGATAGTAGAGCCACATACGACCTTCGCCTCGACGATAGCATTCAACACTGATTTGCCTTGAATCAACCAGAACGTATTCTTGCAGGGACGGGAGAGTCCGGTAGTAGGCCAGCTTTTCACCCCGGTCTTTTACCTCGGTACCAGGAGAAAGCACTTCAATGATCAGAGTGGGGGCCTGGATAAATTGACGGGCGTTGAGATCTCGCGGGTCGCAACTGACGATGATATCGGGGTAGTAGTAGGGGCTGGCGCTACTGATCTGTAATTTCACATCGGCGACTGCGACAGCCTCTGGAGCGGAGATGGGGATATAAAGCTCTGTAGAAGTTGAGGGCGATATCGTTATGGGGAACTGTGTCCCCTGTTATGGCAAACACTTCGCCATTGACGTATTCGTAACGAACTTCTTGTTGAGGTTCCCACTCAAGATACTGTTCGATGGTCATTTTTTGAGGCTGGGCAGTAGTGACCATAGGGCTTTTGCGTTGAGGGATATTTTCTATAGGGTAGGGCATGACTCAAGAGGAGCGATCGTCGAAAAGCGATCGCTCGTTGAGCCGACCTGATAAGGGCTTTATCTCAATAGCAGCTCGCCCCACTGAAGGCATTGCAGGCCATTGGGTTGTGATTCAACATCAGTTCTGGCTAGGAGGCATTGCGCACGGCGTGGCATCCCAAAACTCTCTTAGCCAGAACTGACGTGGCTTCAGGCCTCGTGATGTCTACTGTGGTCTATCCAGAAGAACCCAGAAAAACCGCTAGAAGCCCTACACCGTCTCCATTTTATTGATGGCTCAGGCGGGATTTGAACCTGCGACCTTGGGCTTATGAGTCCCCTGCTCTAACCACTGAGCTACTGAGCCTTGCCTGGAAAGCGCTGCCTTGAAGTAAGCAGAGCGCGATTAAAGAAAATTTCCACCTTTATTAAGGTAGCACAATCAGGGGGGCGATCGCCACCCATCCCCAAAAATTATTCGGCGATCGCTGCCTTCAACCCGCGACAAAAGGACTCGATGGCTTCTAGTCCCTGGTGGGGCTCGCCTTCCGCCAGGCGCTTGACAAAAGCACTGCCCACAATCACTGCATCCGCGCCCCACTCCATAACCTGACGGGCTTGACTCGGCTGTGAGATGCCAAAGCCAACGCCAATTGGCTTATCGGTGACACTGCGGAGTTCCATCAACAAATCTTGGACGCGAGTTTCGACCTCAGTGCGCATCCCCGTGACCCCAGTGACGCTGACCAGATAGATGAAGCCCTCGGCTTGAGTGGCGATCGCCGCAATCCGTTCTTTGGGTGTAGTGGGAGCGACTAGCAGCGTGACTTCAATGCCAATCGAGCGAGCCGGTTGCAGCAGTGCTTCGACTTCTTCAAGGGGAAGATCGGGTACGACCAGCCCGCGTGCGCCTGCTGTGTAGATATCCTGCAAAAACGTCTCAATCCCCCGATTCAGAATGGGATTGTAGTAGGTGAAGAGAATGATCGGCGCTTTGATAGTCGGGCTAACCCGTTGCAGCATACTCAGCACATCATCCAGACTCGTTCCTTTGGCGAGAGCGCGAGTGGCTGCCGCCTGAATGACGGGACCATCTGCCAGTGGGTCAGAGTAGGGAACTCCCAGTTCAATCAGGTCTGCCCCGTTGCGATCAAGGATTTGTAAGGCTTTGGCTGTCGTTTCAAGATCCGGATCGCCCGCAGTGATAAATGGAATGAGTGCACACTGCCCGCGATCGCGCAGGGACTTCATACAAGCAGAAACAGAAACCATGAGAGATGAAGAGTGGAAACGGGGGTGAACGCTGTGATGACTGCTGAGGGAGAAGAATAGCAATAGAATCACAGTCTTTTAGATTAACCCAAATTTTGCACCGCTCTAATTTACCCAGCGTTTGGCAGTGAGTATCTGCGTGTTAGTCTTGCTTCTGAGCCTGACGCTCGGCTTCAATTTCGGCTTGCAATTTTGCTAATTCTGCGGGCGTCATTTCTTCCAGACGCTTTTGTAAAACTGCGTCCTCATAGTCCTTAAGTTGCTGATTATAGGTCATGGTTTGGGTAAAGGCACGCAATAGGTAGGTCAACAACCACCCCATTAGCCCACCAAACAGAAGGGCCTGGGTCCAGATACCAGCGTTAATGTCGTCAAGGCCAGCAGCCTTGAACAGAAAATAGGCGATCGCCCCTGCCGCAAAAATCCCAACCCCAATCCCAATTACATCAATCCGTCGCATCTAAACTAGACCCAATGCAGCAAAAAACTGAATCACACTCAAACCAGAATCACACTCAAACCATAGGAATGTTCATTGAACGTTAGTTTGGGTTAAGAGAAATTTGGGACACCGTGCCCTGTGCGGTGTCTCCAAACCTTGAATTCTCTATGTCCTAATGTCCTAATTCTAACCTGCTGGTCTTTCGCTTTTGGGAGAGTGTGGACTTGGCTAACTCTAATTGCCTGCGAGTTCGACGGCGGGTGTTCTGAAGGCAGGCAAAGTAATCTGTTATGTCCAGAGGAACCATTGGTTGAAGAGTCTAAAAGCCCTGCGTTTGTGTGAAGGTAGGGTATATCTCCACACAACCCCAAAGCGACTGAGAGATGAAGTGTGCAGGGCTGGCTCCATTAATTGGCAATAGTCTTAATAATTGGCAATAGTCCTAATCACAATAACCTAATCACAATAAAAAGTAGCTGGAGAGCATGCCACCTTTGCAGGTCCTCATCCTCCAGCCCCTGCTCCCAAGTTGGGAGCAGGGGAGCCGAGCCTCTCAAAGTCCCTCTCCCAAGCTGGGAGAAGGATTTAAGGCGAGGGCAAACGTAACATCTACCCGAATAGATGCGGCGAAACCGTCATTTTTTTACCTTCTTTTTGGGTGGCTGGCATAGAATAGTATCCTGCGAGTTTTGAGATATTCATGGTAGTAGACCCCTCTTTTCCGGCGCTGGAATTGCTCAGAAGCGAGGTAAATGACTTGCTGGATCATGTGCCTCGCATGAAACACGGGGAACTGATCCAACAGGCTCTAGCAACAATTGTGCAATTGGCGCAAGGAGAGGCCGACCGATTAGACTGGAAGATTCTTAACTACTCTCTGCAAGATATAGGACGAGCCTTTCAAATCTTCTACCCCTATCGTCACATTCGCAAAATTTCGATTTTTGGGTCTGCCCGCATTTCTCCCGAAAGCCCAGAGTATCGCATGGCAGTGGACTTTGCTCGCTGTGTCACCGCTCAGGGGTTTATGGTGATGACCGGAGCGGGCGGCGGTATTATGCAGGCCGGCAACGAAGGCGCAGGGGTTGAGAAGTCTTTTGGTCTCAACATTCAGTTGCCGTTCGAGCAGGGGGCAAACCCATTTATTGAGGGCGATCGCAAATTAATTCGCTTCAAATATTTCTTTACTCGCAAATTGTTCTTCCTGCGTGAAAGTGACGCCTTGGCGCTGTTTCCTGGTGGCTTTGGCACCTTAGACGAAGCCTTCGAGTGTTTGACCTTGATGCAGACAGGCAAGGCAGAAGTAATGCCCCTCGTTTTGGTTGAACCTCCTGGGAGTGATTACTGGCAAAGCTGGGAAAAATACATCCTCGACCATCTGCTGAAGGCACGGCTGATCAGTCCTGATGACCTGAATATCTATACCATTACTGACCGGATTGATGTGGCCTGCGAGGCGATCGCTAGCTTCTATCGAGTGTTTCATTCCACCCGCTATGTAGGCAGCCAACTGGTAATTCGGCTCAACTCCGAGTTATCCGACGCAGAAGTCGCGCTTTTGAACGAAGAATTCAGCGACATTCTCGTCAAAGGTCGCATTGAAAAGAGCCGTGCTCTGCCGCAGGAGAATGAACCCGATATTTCTGACCTGCCCCGGTTGGTGCTGGAGTTTAACCAACGAGACTTAGGACGGCTCTACAAAATGATTCGGCTGATTAACACCATGGGCACTGTCACACCAGCGTCAGCCCATCCTGAGCATAAGTAATGTGAATTCGGGGTATGGCGCTACACGCTGAAACCCTTGCTGTTCTGTGCGCGCCGCGCACAGAACAGCAAGGGTTTTGGGGCACCGCGCCAGGCGCGGTGCCCCAAAACCCTCTTAATCCGAACTGACGTTGTTTAGGGTGTTGCTGGGGGAGGAATGTCCTGACAGAGGGAGCGATCGCCCTGTGGCAGGGGGCGGTTGGTCTTGAGATAGTCCTGTAGCCAGTCACAGCCCAGGGTCAGCAGATGATCAAGGTCATCCATCTGATCCAGGTGCCAGAGCAGAACTGTGCGATCGTCGCTGGCGGTGGCCAGCAGGTGTCCATCCTGGCTAAACTCAACGGCGTTGACCCGTCCGGAGTGTCCCCGCAGTGTCGTAATCAGTCTGCCATCGGGGCGCCACAGCTTGATGGTGTGGTCAAAGCTGCCTGTGGCAATCATATTGCCCTGGGTGCTGAAGCGCACAGCAACCACGCCATCGTGGTGCCCCTCCAGAATTTGCAGCAAGGTTCCATCGGGTTGCCAGAGCCGCACGGTGTTGTCGAAGCTAGCCGTGGCAATGGTTTGACCATCGGGGCTAAAGGCCGCACTGTAGACCCAACCGCTATGCCCCTGCAAGGTGTGCAGCAAATGCCCTTGCACATCCCAGAGCATGGCGCTATTGTCCCAACTAGTACTCACCAGCGTCTGACTATTGGGGCTAAAGGTGACACTGAGGACACCCTGAGCGTGACCAGGGAGGGTGTGGAGTAGCCTCCCGTCTCGTTGCCACAACTTAACTGTGCGGTCTTCGCTGGCAGAGGCGATCAGCTTGCCATCCGGGCTGAAGGCAACATCCTTGACCGGGGCACCATGGCCCACTAGCGTGTTCAATAAATTGCCATGGTGGTCCCAAAGTTTAATCGTGCGGTCAGAACTGGCAGCGGCGATCTGTTTTCCATCAGGACTAAAGGCGACAGCCCAGACCGGGGCAGTGTGTCCGCGCCGGGCGGCCAGGGGGGTGCCGTCTCGCCGCCAGAGTTTGACCTCAAAGTCGGCACTGGCTGTCGCCACGGTCTGTCCATCGGCAGAGAACCTTACATCGTAGACCTGGGCACGGTGCTGCTGTAAGGTTTCAACGAGGGGACGGTGCAATTGCCAGAGTTTGATGGTGCGATCGCCACTACCAGAGGCCAGCCGTTGCCCATTAGGGCTGAAGCTCAGGCTACGAACTTGGGAAGTGTGCCCTTCTAAGCTGCTGAGCAGAGTCCCATCCGGTCGCCACAACCGAATTGTTTTGTCCAACCCTGCCGAGGCAATCACCTGCCCATCAGGGCTAAACCTGGCGTCGTAGACTGCGTAATCGTGGGCTTTGATGATACGAACAGCAGTGCCATCCCGCTGCCACAAGCGAACCGTATAGTCGGAACTAGCGGAGACGAGAAACTGCCCGTCGGGGCTAAACTGCACACTGGCCACCTTGGCGGTGTGTCCTCGCAAGGTTTTGAGAAATGTGCCATCTGCCTGCCAGAGGCGAATCGTGCCATCATCTGCGGCTGAGGCCAGCAGTTCACCATCGGGGCTAAAGACGACATCGCGCACGGCGGCAATGTGGCGATCCAGCGTGCTGACTAGGGTGCCATCCCGCCGCCACAGGCGAACGGCACCATCTTCGTAGGCAGCGGCCAGGGTGCTACCGTCGGGTGAAATGGCGATCGCATAGACGGGGCCGCTTGGGTGTTGGATGGTGCGAATGGCCGTCCCACCCAGGTTCCATAGGCGAATTGTGCCATCCGTTGCAGCCGTGGCGAAAATACGGCTGTCTGGAGAGAAAACTACCCCCTGTACCTGGGCATTGGGGACGCGCACTGTGGTCAGCAGGGTGCCATCGGTGCCCCAAATTTTGGCACTGCCATCCGCGCTGGCAGAGGCGATCTTGACGCCATCGGGGCTGAAGGCCGTGTCCCAGACAATGCCCGTGTGGTCCTCCAGTTGGTTGCGCTCTCGCACCCAGAAGATCGATTGCTGTAGAGCCGTGATCACCCTTGCCCTCAGTTCGGGGACATCGTTGGCCCCGGCTGCTTGCTGCAAGCCAACCCCCGCCTTCACACTCTTGAGCAGGGACTCAAAGATTTGCCCCGACTGAAACAAAGCTGCTGCCGTTTCCGTTAAAGCACCCAGGCGTTCTCGTTCTGCCAGGACACGCAAATCTTCAGCGATCGCTCGACTCTCGACTGCTCTACGGTATTGCACATAGGAGCCAATGCCAAACGCCACCGCCAGACTAGACGCTGCTGCCACCAGCCCCAGCCAGATCCGTTGCCGCCGGATGCCCTGCCGCTGCTGGTCCAACTCGGCCTGTTGTGCTGCCAGTTCTGCATTGTAGGATGACCAGATGTACTCCTTCTGAACTTGGTGGGGCCGCGGTTCTTTGGCTTCCCCTTCGCTCAGCCAGCGGCGGGCTTCTGCCAGTTCACGGCCACGCAGGAGCAAACTAGTGTCACCGTGCTGATTCTTCCATTCGTTGGCACGCACCAGCAAACGAGTGTGGTTCCGCACGTAGGCAAGGTCGGTGTCCAGTGCATGGATTAGGCTGCGAAACCCCTGGTCAAAGTCATCTTGCCTGCGAAGAAAGACCCAGTTGAGTTTGCTGAGTTCCGGCGGCACCTGCGGGGGAGGAACTTCCTCATACACCACGGGTAGGATACGTTTCTGGTTTGCCAGCGCGTGGGCCAGTTCACGGGCACAGACCTCCGAGCTAACTGAGGCAGTGCTGATGACGAAAATAAAGCAATCGGCTAGCTCGATGCCCTGTTTGATCTCTTCCCACCAGTCGGTGCCGAAGGGAATGCTCTCCCAATCGACCCACACTTCCCGTCCCCGCTTCTGCAATGAGAAGGCAAGCGATCGCACAAATTCCTTGTTGCGGCGAGAGTAGGAAATAAAGACATTGGCCGCCTCATTCTGGAGGTTGAGCACCTTCCAGATGTCCTTCGGCATCCGGCGGTTTGATTTGTGTGCCAGCCGCACCTCGTAGCGAACAGCCCCATCCAGCGTCACCTGCTTTACGAAGTGCCGCTCCACCAATTGCTGGAGCATTGCTTCCATTTCAGACTCGCTCTGATTGCAATGGGCAGCGGCCTCAGCAACGGTCACGGTTTTGCGTCGCAACATCCAGTTCATTAGGGTTTGCAACGGCTGGGGGAGGCCGAGGATATCTGCCAACCGTAAGCCTGTGACATTGCCGTCTTCTTCAGGAGTGGGTGGGCGGGTAGATGGCTGGATCATAGTTGGGGGCTTCACATCCCAGCAGAGGTGCTTAAAGGTGCGGATTGGTTGGATTAAACCATGAAAACGATAATTTCAATCGTAGGTGCGGATTGAGGGACAGAACAGATTCACGCAAGATTATTTAAGTTGTCGCGTTCAGATACTCAGACCTGGAAAGACGCTGGGCATGAGCTTAACTTGCGGAAAAAGTCGCCGTAATGTCCGGGTTACACGGTATCAGCCCATCATTTCTCCCCAAGCCGCTTTCCCCAAGCAGCAGTTGCGGGGGAAGCGGAAGAAACGCTATATGCTGGAAGAGTAGACCGATTGGAAGGCGATCATGCAGATTTATCTGGATTACAGCGCTACGACGCCTCCCCGCCCAGAGGCGATCGCCCTAATGCAGCAGGTGATGACTGAGCAATGGGGCAACCCATCGAGCCTGCACTTCTGGGGCGAACGGGCCGCCGTGGTGGTCGAGCAGGCTCGTCTGCAAGTCGCTGACCTGATCGGGGCGGAGCCACACAATATGATTTTCACCTCCGGGGGAACGGAGGCCGACAACCTGGCGATTTTTGGGGTTGCCCAGCAATTTTCTGTGCCACAGCACATGATTACTTCCAGCGTGGAGCATTCCGCTATTGCGGAACCTCTGCGATCGCTCGAGCAAGCCGGATGGGAAGTGACTCGCCTGCCGGTCAATCCCCAAGGCCGGGTTGAGCCGCAAGCCTTAGTGGCGGCTTTGCGTCCCAATACAGTGTTGGTGTCTGTTATCTATGGGCAGAGTGAGGTGGGGACCCTGCAACCAATCGAACTGTTGGGGCAGATCACTCGCAACCATGGGGCACTGTTCCATACTGACGCAGTGCAGGTGGCAGGGCGTTTACCCATCAACGTGCAGTCTCTTCCCGTTGACCTGCTCTCCCTCTCCAGTCACAAAATTTATGGACCACAGGGAGCAGGTGCGCTCTACGTGCGATCGGGAGTAGAACTAGCGCCTCTGCTGCGGGGCGGTGGTCAGGAGTTTCGCCTGCGATCGGGGACGCAAGCTGTGCCAGCGATCGCTGGTTTTGGCATCGCCGCAGAACTGGCTGCCCAGGAAATGGCGACGGAAACCCCCCGCCTGATGGCCCTGCGCGATCGCCTGTTTGACCAGCTTGCAGATGTAGACGTCCTCATTCCCACAGGCGATCGCCTACACCGACTGCCCCATCACGTCAGCTTTTGTCTACGCTGTTCTGACGGTGAGCGGCTCAGCGGTAGGACGCTGGTCAGAGATATGAATTTAGCTGGGATTGCCATTAGTGCAGGGGCTGCCTGCAACAGTGGCAAACCCTCCCCCAGTCCAGTGCTGCTGGCAATGGGCCTGGGTGAGCGGTTGGCCAAAGGGGGGATTCGCCTGACACTAGGCCGCCATACCACAGCAGCCGATGTAGACTGGACTGCAACGGTGCTGAAGCAAGTTCTCCATCGCTTGGGCCTAGAGGCCACTTTATCTAACGTTTAGCGTGATCCTTGAGTGCCTGCTTATGGGCCATTAAAGAGTTTGGGGCACCGCGCTGGGCGCGGTGCCCCAAACTCTTTAATGTTCTTAATGTTCCGTGTGCGTCGTACCTGAAACATCAAGGGTTTCAGCTTATCCCGAATTCACGCTAACGAACTATGCATCAGGGAGCAAGCGGCTGTTGTAGGCATCTGCGGTGCGGAAAGCCGGAACGCGAGTTTCGTAGTCGATCTCGGCGCCTGTAATAGCGCGGGCAATGCGCTCAAAGGACTGCGATCGCCAGTTGCGTGCATGGATAGGCTTGGTCTGCTCACCCCGGAAATAGGCTTGAGTTCCGATCACCGCTGCCGCTACCCAACCAATCACAAAAAGAGAAATTAGGATCGCCATACGCGCCTCCAAGTAAAGCTTTGTTTCAATCTGTGAATAAATATAACAAAATGTTGCGAGTTTTGACAAAGTGCGGTAATCGTCCCAATTTGTTCGGGAAGCCGAATTGGGGGGTAAATTTCAGTGGTGTGAATCTGATGATGGTGTTGGACGTGCGCCTATGGATGGAGTGGTGGGGAAAGCCTGAAATCTTTCGGGGGTTTCCATAGGGGCGATCGCACCTTTGCAGTAGAATGACCTCTGGTGAAAAATCAAAAAACCCTGAAACACTGCAACGGTTGCAACGTATCACCGCGTAACTCAGACCCTGTGTTCAGAGCGATCGCACCATTTTTTGTCCCTCCCCGTCCTTCTTTTTGTCGCCACTATGCCCAAGGTTCTTGTCTCTGACCCCATTGATCAGGTTGGGATCGACATTCTTTCCCAGGTTGCCCAGGTAGACGTCAAGACTGGGTTATCGCCAGAGCAACTGATTCAGATCATTCCTGAATACGATGCGCTGATGATCCGCTCTGGCACTCGGGTCACTGCAGCGATGATCGATGCTGCAACGCAACTCAAAATCATTGGACGAGCAGGAGTTGGCGTGGATAACGTCGATGTCCCGGCGGCTACCCGTCGTGGCATCTTGGTGGTCAATTCTCCAGAAGGTAATACGATCGCCGCTGCGGAACACGCAATCGCAATGATGCTGTCGCTGTCACGCTATATCCCTGCTGCCGACCAGTCCGTCAAGGCGAACAAGTGGGAGCGCAGCAAGTTCATGGGGGTCGAGGTCTACAAAAAGACGCTGGGTATCGTTGGTTTGGGGAAGATTGGCTCCCACGTTGCGACGATCGCCCGCGCCATGGGGATGCGGCTACTAGCCTACGATCCCTACCTCTCAAGCGAACGGGCCGAGCAGTTGGGGGTTCATCTCGTCGAGTTGGATATCCTGTTCCGCGAGTCGGACTACATCACGCTACACCTACCCAAAACGCCGGAGACCTATCACCTGATCAATGCCGAGGCGATTGCCAAAATGAAGCCCACCGTCCGCATTATCAATTGTGCGCGGGGCGGCATTATCGACGAAGCAGCCCTTGCTGAAGCCATTCAGCAGGGGAAAATTGGCGGTGCAGCCCTGGATGTGTTTGAGCAGGAGCCGCTGGGTGAGTCTCCCCTACGAGACCTTGGCAAAGAGATGATTCTCACACCCCATCTGGGCGCTTCTACGGAAGAGGCGCAGGTGAATGTAGCAATTGATGTCGCTGAGCAGATCCGCGATGTATTGCTGGGGTTGCCCGCCCGTTCGGCTGTCAACATTCCTGGTCTACGTCCCGACCTGTTGGAAAAACTGCGTCCCTACCTGCAACTGGCCGAAACCCTGGGCAACTTGGTCAGTCAGTTGAGCGGTGGACGAATTGAGAGTTTCAACATCCGTTTGCAGGGAGAAATGGCGGCTAGTGAGGGGCAGCCAATTGTGATTGCAGCCCTTAAAGGATTGCTCTCTCACGCCCTGCAGGAGCGAGTGAACTACGTGAATGCCAGCATTGAAGCGAAGGAGCGTGGTATCCGGGTAACGGAAACACGCGATGCCTCCGTGCGAGACTACACCGGTTCGCTGAAATTGACCGCTACTGGCCCTTTGGGTGAGCACTCGGTCACCGGGGCTTTGCTAGGGGATAGTGAAATCCGCATCACTAATATTGATGATTTTCCCATCAACGTGCCTCCTAGCCAGTACATGCTGTTTACCTTGCACCGCGATATGCCAGGCATTATCGGCAGGATTGGCTCCCTCCTAGGCAGTTTCAACGTCAACATTGCCAGTATGCAGGTGGGACGCAAGATTGTGCGGGGCGAGGCGGTCATGGTGTTGAGCCTAGACGACCCTCTGCCGGAGGGCATTTTGGCAGAAATTACTAAGCAACCAGGCATTCGGGATGCTTATACCGTAACGCTTTCGAGTTAGGGCTTTGGCAAATAGTTGGTGGGAAATTCAAGTGCTCTGTGAACCGCCTGTAGAAGATTTGGTCTACTGGCGGATGGAGAGCTTTGGTTGCAAGGGCACCCTCAGCGAAACGAAAGGGCAGACCTGTCTGGTGAAAGGATACGTCCCCCAGATGCAGGCGCAACTGCTAGACTTGGCCGCCTTGGCGTTGCTGCTTAAACAAGATGCCCTGTGTGCGGGCATGTCTCCACCAGTGGTGCAGTGGTACTTAATTGACGAGGAAGACTGGTCGAATAGTTGGAAGGACTACTGGCATCCCCAGGAAATTGGCGATCGCTTCCTGATTTATCCCGCTTGGTTAGCAGTTCCCACCAACACCAGTCGCCTTGTCCTCCGGCTCGACCCTGGTGTGGCCTTTGGCACGGGGGCGCATCAAACGACCCAGCTTTGTTTGGAGTCTCTGGAAATGCGACTGGGAGACCCCGCTGAAGCAGCTCAGGCCGTCGTTGCCGATATTGGCTGTGGAACTGGGATCCTGTCAATTGGTGCCATTCTATTGGGGGCTAAGAAAGCCTACGCGGTAGACACTGATCCCCTAGCCGTCCGGGCTACTGAGGTAAGTCGCGAACTCAATGGCATTGCTCCCGATCGGCTGATTGTTGCAGAGGGCAGTATTGAACAACTGATCGAAATGGTCGATGCTCCCGTCGATGGTATCCTCTGTAACATCTTGGCAGAGGTCATTGTTGACTTGATCCCCAAACTAGAGGCGATCGCCAAACCCACGACCTGGGGCATCCTCAGCGGCATCCTGTTAGAACAGGTTAAGCCAGTCGCCGATGCCCTGGAACAGAATGGCTGGGTTGTAGCAACTTTGTGGCGCAAACAGGACTGGTGCTGCCTCAACGTGCGGCGATCCTAAATTCACTGCGCTGGCAGGGCTGCTGACGCGGCGTGTGGGGACGCACTCCTACACCAAAGTTGCGTTTGGACGCTGGCCTCAGCAATTGGGTAGATGTAATAAAATATCTGTTCTGGTTAAGCGGGTTTTGGGGCACCGCGCCTAGCGCGGTGCCCCAAAACCCTTACTTTTCTGTGCGCGTCGCGCACAGAAAAGTAAGGGTTTTAACTGATCCCGAATTCACGTTAATACACGCTAATAAAAATCCCTCGGTCAAGTTACTCAATCAAGTTACTCGGTCAAAACACGGCCTACCGAAACAAAGCGGAGTTCTAACCGTTCTTCACTGCTGTCTTCAAGGTTAAGTTCAGAAAACGGGTTGAGCGTGACGCAAAAAACATCAGTCGCCCCTTCTGGCAAAGTCTGAATAGCGTAGCTCAGGTTTGAACATGGATGCATAACCACCCCCAAATCGCTGGAGACAAGCTTTGCAGTCCGTACACCAAGTGAGGGCGATCGAAACGACTGAAAGCCTATAGGGAAATCATAGGAATTGCCGCAGCACTGGCGATCGCTCTGCGATGATTCTTTACAGGGCTAAATCAACGGGGATCAGTGAAAACAATTAAAGTTTGCAGAGAAGCTAGCCTGAAAACGATTGTAGGATCAGCGTTGCCAGACGAGTCGCACTGTCTGTCACAGCTAGACTAGCCGTTGCTGCTTTCATGTCGTCTAAAGTTTTCCTGCAATTCCCGTGAGTGCCACCGAGAAGATCAAGAACCTCTTGTTGCAATTGATGAGCCGTCAAGTCAGACTGCTGGTGCAACAGCGCCGCTCCTGCAGCAGCAAACACGCGGGCGTTATAGGTTTGGTGATCATCCGCCGCAAAGGGATAGGGGATTAGAATCGCAGGGGTCTGGGCGATCGCCAGTTCTGTCAAAGTCCCTGCTCCGGCTCGGCTCACTGCCAAGTCTGCCCGATGCAGCAGCGCCGCCATGTTGTCGAAGAAGGGGAGGGGAAAATAACGAGGGTGGCTGAGGCTGAGGGCATCAGGGTCATTCTCCCCGGTCAGATGCACCACCCAGATGCCAGCCTCGACCCAAGCTGGGACACAGGCTCTCACCAACTGGTTGACGACTACCGCTCCCTGACTGCCACCCACCACAACCAGCAGCGGCACACCCTCAGCAATTGGGAGGTCGAGCGGCGGTGGTTGAAAAAACTGCGATCGCACTGGAGTCCCAACCATCACTGTCTTAGCGCGGGGGAGAAACTGGGCCGCCTCAGCAAACCCCAAGGCAACCGTGCTGCACCAGGGACTTAGGAAGCGTGTTACCTTGCCTGGAAGTGCATTTGCCTCGTGCAGGATGGCTGGCAGACCGAGCGATCGCGCGGCAATAATAGCTGGAGCGGCAATGTATCCCCCTGTAGTGAAAACGCTGCGAAACTGGCCCCGTTGCAACAGTTGACGCACCTTGATAATCGCCACCAACAGCTTACCTAGGGTCTTTAGTGTTCCCAGTCCTGGTTTGCCCTGAAATCCCTCTACGCTAATTGTGTGGAGTGGATAGCAGGCAGGAACTAACTTGGTCTCTAGACGGTCGGGCACCCCCAGCCACTCAACTTGGCAGTCCGTGGCGAGTTGCTCTGCTGTGGCGATCGCTGGAAACAAATGACCGCCAGTACCACTGGCAGCAATCAGAAGTTTAGTAGACATACTTGATTTTGTAGCGGAGGTGCAGCAGAACAACTTAGACTAATACCGAACTGAAGTATAAAGAATTCTCGATCCGCTTCGCTACCTCACCCCTCTACATGGCTGCGGCTACGCATTCGCAGGAGAGTCCTGTTCCGTTTGACTGCGAACAGCAAGGACTGCCGTCTAGATGGGCAGGTCAGGGGGTGGCACACACTCGCTGCCCAGAAGCACTCACGCAGACTACGATTTTCGTCTAAGGGCAAAGTTTTTGGAATAGTTGCCACTATGTTGTTGATCTCGTTGATTTCTCGCCCCTCTATCTCCTGTCATGCCTCTGGGGAGTGCTCTCGCCAGAGACCCGCGGCTTTCCGCAGGAAATTATGCGGCCTGACCCGCTTACCCCAAATTGCCCTCCTCACTTCCTTGCTGCTAGCACTGACTTCTGGCTTGGGCAAAGCCGCCGAAGTAGTTCTGCGGTCGGGCGACACTGCTCCTGCAGAACTGACTCAAATTGTGACCCAGCTCGATCAAGCGGCAAGCCGTGAAGATCGCCGGGGAGTCATGCGGCTCTACAGCCGTTCCTTCACACACTCAGATGGTCTGACCTATCGCACCCTCAACGATGCACTGAACAATTTCTGGAACCGTTTCTCCAACTTAAATTACCGAACGGTGATTACGGGGTGGCAGCAATATGCCAATGGCCTAGTGGCCGAGACGACGACAACGGTGAGGGGCACACAAATGCTAGAGGGACGGGTGATGAACCTGACGGCCACCATTCGGAGTCGGCAACGCTATGAAAATGGAAAAATTGCCCAGCAGGAAATTCTAGCCGAGCAAGTACGGCTGACGTCAGGCCAAAATCCTCCAACTGTGCAAATTCTCCTGCCTGAGCAGGTCTCCCTGGGGCGAGAGTTCAATTTTGATGCTATTGTGCAGGAACCGTTGGGCGATCGCCTCCTGTTAGGTGCCGCAGTCGATGCTCCGGTTGACCCTAGTCAGTACATCATGCCTGCCCCTGCCGACCTAGAGCTTTTGCCCGCTGGTGGCTTATTCAAAATTGGTCGGGCTCCAGCAACTCCAGGGAGTCGCTGGCTCTCTGCAGTCATTGTTCGAGAGGATGGCATTACGATCGAAACCCGACGATTAAGAGTGACTCCGGCAACCGCTCAGCCTTAGACTAGACTGCATCTGGTCAAGTTTTACCCCCGTGTCATTGAGCGAGAGGAATGCTAGTACTGAGGCTGGTTGATGCCATTGAGTCCAAACTCAAGACTGAGGCTGTACTCAATCTGGGCGTAACGTTTGAGAGGCGCACGCCGCCCGCCTCTCAAACGTTATTTTTCAAATCGGCAATTCCGTTATGCAAGTTATGGATGTCAAGACGGTAGAATGGACGTGCTCCAACCCTTGGCATTACTGTGCCAGACCTATTTGTAGGATTAAGTTATCTCTATGTCTCTTCCCCTAGTTCCACTTCTCTACCTGGCTCTGGGTGGTGCATACCTAGTGGTGCTGCCCGCACTCATCTTCTTCTACTTAAAAAATCGCTGGTACACCGCGAGTTCGGTTGAGCGCTTACTTATGTATTTTCTGGTCTTTTTCTTCTTCCCCGGTTTGTTGCTGCTCAGTCCTTTCCTGAACTTCCGCCCGCAAAAGCGGGAACTTGCATAGTGGCCGAGTCGTTTTTCAGCAGCAAAATACCTGTCATTCAACGTCAGTTTGGCGTAAAGGGGTTTTGGGGCACTACATATCGCGCAGTGTCCCAAAACCCTTGCTGTTTCGTGCGCGTCGCGCACGAAACAGCGAGGGTCTCAACTTATCCCGAATTCATGTTAAAAACTAAAAACGTCCATTAAACTGACTTCAATGGACGTTAATGGACGTTCTTCGAACCGATTGCAAGACCTAAGGAACGTTAAATCTTAAGCCAAAAAAACTCAGATGAGGTAGGACTCACAGGTGCTTCTCAAGCGTATTAGATAGAGTGGACTTTGGCACTGCACCAACCACCATATCCACTCTTTGACCACCCTTGAAGATCATCAACGTGGGAATGCTGCGGATTCCATACTGGCTTGCAACACTAGGGTTCTCATCGGTGTTAACTTTGACGACTTTGACCTGGCCAGCATACTGCTCGGCAATCTCATCGACTACTGGAGCCACCATGCGACAGGGGCCACACCAGGGTGCCCAAAAATCAACCAGGACAGGAAGTTCGCTTTCCAGAACCTCTTGCTTAAACGTAGAGTCTGTAACTGCTGCGGCTGCTGACATGCCTCAAAAAACCTCGGTCTACGTATACTCTAGAGAATCTTACCATAGCGAAACCATGACTAGGCAAAGGATTCGCTACACAATTCAACACATTTGCTATGATTGGCCACCTTTCACCGAGTCAACCTGCCCCAGAAAGAGGAACCGCCTGAACCGGAGCCCAGGCGGAGTGTGGTGTGAGGAGTGAACGGAAACATTCGTCTCCGCTATCTCTATTGTATGAGACGGCTAAGGATTTTCGAGTGATCTCTAAACCGTCCCGGAAAAATTTACACAGTGTTACTTGACGAATTAGTTTATTTGCCCATCCCAAGCTGCTGTGCCTTCTGGTAAACTTTTCCCTCGGTCAGGAGTGAGGGGGCAATAATCACCTCAACCTGCTGCATCTCACGAATGTCTTTCGCGCCAAGGGTGCCCATGCTGGTTTGCAAGGCGCCCAGCAAATTGTGAGTGCCATCGTCTAGTTTGGCTGGGCCACGCAAGATCTCTTGCAGTGTGCCGGTGGTGCCCACCCGAATCCGGGTGCCGCGAGGCAGCACTGGGCTAGGGGTGGCCATGCCCCAGTGGTAGCCGCGTCCAGGAGCTTCTGCCGCACGAGCAAACGGAGAACCAATCATCACTCCATCAGCACCGCAGGCAATGCATTTGCAGATATCGCCCCCCGTGATCAAGCCGCCATCGGCGATGATGTTGACGTAGGTGCCAGTCTGACGATAAAACTCGTCGCGGGCGGCGGCACAATCAGCGATCGCCGTTGCCTGCGGCACCCCAACCCCCAAAACTCCACGCGACGTACAGGCTGCTCCAGGGCCAATGCCGACCAAAATTCCGGCTGCACCTGCTTTCATCAGGTTCAATGCCACTTCGTAAGTGACGCAGTTGCCCAAAATGACGGGAATGGGCATCGCACGACAGAATGCTTCCAAATTCAAGGGCGTAATGGACTCTGGCGACAAGTGTGCCGTGGAAACCACAGTGGCCTGCACAAAGAAAAGGTCTGCACCCGCTTTGGCAACTACCTCACCAAACCGTACCGCCCCTGCGGGCGTGGCACTGACAGCCGCAATGCCACCCTGCTGTTTGATCTCTTTAACACGGCGCTCAATCAACTCTGGCTGAATGGGTGTGGAGTAAAGCGCTTGCATGAGCGGCACAAACTCGTTTTTATCTACCGCTGCAATCCGTTCTAAAACGGGAGTGGGGTCCTCATAGCGGGTTTGAATGCCCTCTAAGTTCAATACACCCAGTGCACCCAGTTCAGTTAGCTTGACCGCCATGCCCACATCGACGACTCCATCCATGGCGCTGGCAATGATGGGAATTTCACGGCGAATGCCGCCAATTTCCCAATGGGTATCTGCCAGGGATGGATCTAAAGTACGCGGACCTGGAACAAGTGCAATTTCGTCAATGCCATAGGCTCTACGGGCAGTTTTGCCCCTGCCAATTTGAATATCCACAATTCCACTCTGCTTTAAGGACGGATTAAAGCTAGCCTACCAAATCTCAGGACGGTTTGCGGTGCTGTATTACTCGCAACTTTTCTCCCTCAGGTTTTCACCCTAGATGTTCACCCTAGATGAATGGAAGATTACAAAATGTTGCGACCAAACTAAGAATGTCAACGCGATGCCTCAGAATAATTCCGGAAGGTAGCTGAGCCTTGCCGCTCCTATGCAGGTCACGCGATTCTCTTCTGAGCTGTTTGCTGGAGTCATCAATGGCTGGAACCAAGCGTCTGGTCTGAAATCCTCTGGGTTTTGCGATACAGTCTTATGTGAACCAGTTTTGATGCTTAAACGCTCAAAGGTAGCTGGCTCAGTCGTTCAGCAATGAACGCCAGTTTAAACACATCTGGTTACATTTTGCTTTTCGGAGGAATCCATCAATGAGTATTGTCACGAAGTCCATCGTGAATGCCGATGCTGAGGCACGCTATCTCAGCCCCGGTGAATTGGATCGCATTAAAGGGTTTGTTACCACAGGTGAGCGTCGTCTGCGGATTGCTCAAATCTTGACCGATTCGCGTGAGCGAATTGTGAAGCAAGCAGGAGATCAACTGTTCCAGAAGCGCCCTGACGTCGTGTCTCCTGGTGGTAATGCCTACGGCGAAGAAATGACTGCCACCTGTCTGCGTGACCTTGACTACTACCTGCGCCTGATCACCTACGGGGTGGTGGCTGGTGATGTCACCCCCATCGAGGAAATTGGTGTGGTGGGTGTGCGTGAAATGTACAAGTCTCTGGGGACCCCCATTGAAGCGGTTGCGGAAGGGGTTCGTGCCATGAAGAACGCTGCCACTGCCCTGATGTCGGGTGAAGATGCTGCTGAGGCTGGTGCCTACTTCGACTACTTGATCGGTGCAATGCAGTAGAGCGATCGCTCCCTGTTATTCGATCTGCTTGTTGAGTTAAAGAATCTGTTTAAGGAAGCGAAACCATGCAAGACGCAATTACCGCTGTCATTAATTCCTCTGACGTTCAGGGCAAGTACCTGGATAGCTCTGCGATGGAAAAGCTAAAGAGCTACTTTGCAACGGGTGAACTGCGCGTTCGTGCAGCCACCACCATCAGCGCCAATGCTGCTGCCATTGTCAAAGAAGCTGTTGCGAAGTCCCTGCTGTATTCTGATGTCACCCGTCCTGGTGGCAATATGTACACCACCCGTCGCTATGCTGCTTGCATCCGCGACCTCGACTACTACCTCCGCTATGCCACCTATGCTATGCTGGCGGGCGATCCTTCCATCCTAGATGAGCGTGTGCTGAATGGCCTCAAGGAAACCTACAATTCGCTGGGTGTGCCCATCGGCTCGACTGTGCAAGCAATCCAAGCCATGAAGGAAGTCACTGCTAGCCTCGTGGGTGCTGATGCTGGTAAGGAAATGGGTGTCTACTTCGACTACATTTGCTCTGGCTTGAGCTAGTCGCAACCGCTTGAGTCACAGGCTTGGAATGGGTTAACCCATTGGTTAATCGCACAAGGCTTGTTACTCTAACTTGATTGAACGCTGGTCAGTCCGGAGTGAGTGTTAGGCATCAGGGATTGATCCATTCAACTCAGACTGTTTAGGATTGACTCTGGACGACCAGCACTTTGATTGCCTCTTTTGATTGCCCCTATTTTGATGACTAAGGCGATCGCCACTGAAATCATGCCAGAAGTACCCCAAATGCAGGGTAGTGATTTCAATCTGCTAAGACTCGATTGATCAGGCTTGACCATGGAGTCTGATGTTTATATCAAGCGAACGTTAATTCTGCTTCTGCAATTTTCCCCACTTCCCCAGTCAGTTACGGAGAGATTGACCCATGCGGATGTTCAAAGTTACAGCCTGCGTTCCTAGCCAAACCCGGATTCGCACCCAGCGTGAACTGCAAAACACCTTCTTCACAAAGCTGGTTCCCTACGAAAACTGGTTCAAAGAGCAGCAACGTATTCAAAAGATGGGTGGCAAGATTGTGAAGGTTGAACTGGCGACGGGTAGACCGGGGACAAACACGGGCCTAGCCTAAGGCTAATGGGTGAATGCCTGCCACGGTAAGACTTGGTTGAGAGGGAGGGAGAGAGGTCAGTGACCTCTCTCCCTCGACCGTTTGAGGCGAGATTGGATTAATTTCGTGCTCCCCCGGTGCAAAAGCAACATCTTGCGTTACTGTTGTAATCAACTTTGCAGCCCTGCATTGGCTCATTTCTTCTCAAGACGACCTGTGAATCTCCGATCGCTCATTCCTTTTTTAGATCCTTCCGTTAAAGAATGGTCCCTCGAAGCCCGCATGCTCCGCTGGCTCACGTTTTTGTGGATTGCTATTGGACTGGCGATGCTGTTTTCAGCCTCCTACGCGATCGCCGATCGAGACTTCAACGATGGCCTCTACTACGTTGAACGGCAACTGCTCTGGATGATTGCCGGTATGGTCGGCTTCAGCCTGCTGGTGAACTCGCCCCTGCGTTATGTTTTGGGCATTGCAGACTGGGGGATGCTGTTTTGCTTGGGGCTGATTTTCTTGACACTGGTGCCTGGTCTGGGAACTACGGTGAATGGAGCGAGTCGCTGGCTCTCCTTGGGGCCATTACCAATCTTGCAACCTTCCGAGTTGATCAAGCCGTTTTTGGTGCTGCAAGCCGCCCGCATCTTCGGGCAGTGGTATCGCCTCAGTCCAGTGGTGCGGCTGAGTTGGATTGGAATTTTTGCCTTGCTGCTGGTCGGAATTTTGTTGCAACCGAACTTAAGTACTACAGCGTTATGTGGGATGTTGCTGTGGTTGATTGCCTTGGCATCGGGGTTGCCCTTAACCTATTTGGGAGGAACGGCGATCGCTGGTGTGATGGTGGCAACCCTCAGTATTAGCCTGCGTTCTTACCAGCGGCAACGCATCATGTCCTTCCTGAATCCTTGGGCAGACGCTAGTGGCAACGGTTTCCAATTGATTCAAAGCCTCCTAGCAGTTGGTTCTGGTGGTCTGTTTGGGACAGGTTTCGGCATGTCGCAACAGAAGCTGTTTTACCTGCCCATCCACTACACCGATTTCATCTTCGCAGTCTTTGCTGAGGAATTTGGACTGGTCGGTTGTGTGTTGTTCCTGCTGCTGCTAGTGGGCTATGCCACGTTAGGACTGCGCGTTGCCATGAAAGCCCGTACCCCCGTGCATCAGTTAGTGGCGATTGGGGTTACGGTGCTGCTAATTGGCCAATCACTGCTGAATATTGGCGTGGCCACGGGTGCACTCCCCACGACTGGCTTACCTCTGCCATTTTTTAGCTATGGGGGCAGCTCAATGATTGCCAGCCTACTATCGGCTGCGTTATTAATTCGCGTTGCCAGAGAGAGTGGTGCAGAAATTGTTGCATTCCCGAACCGCAAAGCGCTCAATCCGCAGTAACCATCTCGGTGTTGCTGATTTGACCTGATTTTGAGGGGGTGGGGCGCGGCATGTCCTATCCCCTTAAACAATCATCTTTGGACTAAGCGACGTCATGTTCCGCTTCGGGCAGCCAGACGATGAAGGCAGTGCCCGGATGATCGGCTGATGCTTCAGCGAGGCCACTTTGGCTGGCAGGACTAAAGACCTGGATTTCGCCGTTCATCTGCTGCACCAAGTCACGGGCGATCGCCAGCCCTAGTCCTGTTCCAGGAATCTCGCCGTGGGCCTGCACTCCTCGATAGTGTCGCTGGAAGAGTTGGGGTAAATCGCTAGCGGGGATGCCAGGACCATTATCGACAATGCAAAGACCCTGGAGTGGAACGTGATTGTGTTCCTGATGGATTCCCCCAATGAGTGTGACGGTTCCACCAGCAGGAGTGTACTTGAGTGCGTTATCGATCAGGTTACTCCAAACTTCCTGTAGAGCTTTGCGGTCAGCAATTACCGGGGGAAGGCTAGGAGGAATGTTGACCTGGAGGGTAATTTGTCGGTCTTGGGCGATCGCCCTTGCCGAGTCCAACAACGGCTCCACCAAAGCTTGGTAGGGGTAAGGCGCCAGCATGAGTTGAGTCCCTGTCAGAATCTTGCTTGCCGATGGTAGGGCGGGTAAGCCTGATTGCTGAGTTGAAGGCGGCTCTGACTGGGTGCCCTCCCAGCGAGACTGGGCCTCTACGGTGTGGTTAATTAGGTCAGCTTCACCCCAGTCGATCACTTCCTCAAACCGGCGGAGCAAGTCTTGCAGGCGATCGCTCTCGCGGACAATGCCTTCTGCTGCACTATAGTTCGGGTCGGCCTGCTGAGGGTCGGTGGGGCGGAGGCGTTTGATCAGCAGTTTGCCAAAGGTACGTAGGGCAGTCAAAGGATTGCGGAACTGGTGCAGCAGGTCATCAAAGGCTTCGTTCTGATATGCCTGAAGGCGCCGTTGCTGGCGCAGGTCATGTTCTGCCCACTGAGCACGTTGGTCCAACACACAGGCCATGGCGAGTGTGCGAGCAACCCGTTCAATCTGGGCGGTTTCAACCGTCATCCACGGGCGATCGGCACGGGCCGTGACCAGTAACCCCATCATCACTCCCTCATGCACCAATGGCATCATCACTGGCTGCGGATAGGCCAGCGGGTTATCGAGCAGGGGTGAGTGGGGGTCTGGTGTGCTGGCAGACTCCTGCGGCGATCGCGCGCCAGCAGCAGGCAGTTGGGGCGATCGCAGAGTAGCCTCCGGTAGCGAGCCTGAAGGGAACTGCCAACGAGATTGTCCATCGCCAACGCCACGACCCTTAGCCAAAAACGCAAGAATTTGCTCGCGTTCCCAAGAGGCCACCCCTTCAGGGTAGGCTACAACAGGCGTGAGATCGAGTTCTTCGCCACTGCCCCCCTCCGTGAGATACACCACACTCAGCGCTGCACCAAGTCCTTGCGTCAAGACTGCGATTTGAGCGCGACAGATGGCAATAAATTCTGGGCTGGCGGGCATCAACATGCAGTCAGAGACGAGAACGTTGGCATAGAGCAGAGAACAATCAGTGGGAACTGAACAATCAGTGGGAACTGGGGTAGGGGCAAGGGCTGGCGATCGCGATCAAATGGGGCGCAGGGAACAGGCGACACTGCGTTTGCTCACAACCTTAAAGATTTGAAGTCCTCACGTGAGTGAGCGGTTAGTGCACAGTATGTCAGTACAGTATGTCAGTACAGTATGTCAGTGGCCTGCATCAACACAACAAACAATGCTCCGACAGAGGATATCTGTCCCCGCCCATCGATGCACTTTGCAGACGCTTGCACATCCCAATCCTAAGTCCTGAAGCGCCAATGGAAGCGAGAAATATCGTGGATCAGACTTCATGCACTTAATCTTCAGTTAGTCTAAGAAATTTTAATGATTTATGCTATCTTCACTACAGAATCCGTTTTGTTTCAAAGTCGTCATGCTTGGGTGAGTCGTGCCTTCCTTGCCCCCATACCCTTTTTAGTGGCAAGGTCTGGAATTGATGCAGCGACTCAAGAAGCCAAGATGATAGAAGCGGCTCAATGAGTTTAGAATTTTTTATTACTTTACCCCAAGTCCTGTATCAAAAGGTTAAAGAAAGTTGAAATTCTGAACCCAAGCCGATATACTTTGCACGGTTCCTTTATTTTGTAACCACAGCTACATCTATTCCGAGAAGAGAGGAGGTCAGGAGGTTGGCAAGGAGACGCAAGCGGAAAAGTCGCCGTCGTCTTGAAGGGCGTAGAATTCTTGAGCTAGTACCTCAGTATAGTATCGAAAGTGGTGAAGAGAAGCCTGTTACTGCTGCCCGGAAGTTTATCCAGGCTGAAGGAATTGCTCCTCCGGCATTGCTTCTGGTGAAACGCAACGAACACACCACCGATCGTTACTTTTGGGCCGAAAAGGGACTCTTCGGCGCGCAATACGTCGAGGAAAATCATTTCTTGTTTCCCAGTTTGCGCCTGATGATGGAGGAAGAAGCGGAAGCCATGGCGATGGGTGCTCGGTAGTGACTGGCAGTCTGATCGTCTGACAGAGTGAACGTGCTTTCAATGAATGGGCTCCGGCATCAAAACTGAAAGGGTTCAAGAGTCAGTTCATAGGATTGCCGATTGATGCAACCGGTCATTGGCTAGGCAGATAGTAGTCCTTCATCCAAGATGAGTTGGTAGACTTCAAAATTACCAAGTGCAACGTAAAAAGCGGAAGCTTAAAATTAGCTTCCGCTTTTTGCATCTGGTGTTTCTATGGCGCTACGCGCATAGGTTAGAACCACGTTTTTGGTGGGAAACCCCGTTGCGCAGGGCTTCCCACAAAACGTTTTTAATGTGAATTCAGGATAAGCTGAAACCCTTGCCGTTCCGTGCGCGACGCGCACGAAACAGCAAGGGTTTTGGG